>NZ_JBLYED010000012.1:0-234984 GCF_048515765.1 Pseudomonas sp. H11T01
TGAACGCCTGCCACAGGCAACCTCGGTTGAAGATTACGAAGCCTTGCTGCCTTGGAACTGCTCGCTCGCCTCGCCTCGCTAAGCGCGCCGCCTATTTTTGAATAGGTGGGGTTCATGGAGCGCTTACCTTGGTCACCAGATGCATGCAGGCGATGACCATGGTCAGCTGACCATCAGCAGTGAGAATGCAGGGGACAACCTGAAAGTTACCCGAGTGATTCTTCTTGCTCTTGAGTTCAAACAGTTTTAGCGCGTTCTCATTTTTTTCCAGTGCTTTGAATGCACCGGTCACCATACTCAAGAGCTGGAGCTTATCTGGCCCGGCGATAGCTGCGATGATCTGCAGGGCAGCCTCATCCATCGTGAACTTTATTTCACGACTTTGAAATTCAGAAAAAGCGTGGCTGGTGGTACCCCAGCCGGCCATTTCCAGCGCCCTGGCATATTCTTTAAACCATTCAGCGAGGTGTGTTTCCGGGTCGAATTGTCTGCCCGCTACAAGTTGCGCGAACAGGATACTGTCATCGACATCTTCCCGATTCTGCGGGGTCATCTTACGATCGTAGGCGACAACACTCTTGCCAATGACCGAGGCGCTATCCTGAGGATCAGCCTGTACTGCCAAGGTCCTCATGACAGAGCTCAATACGGCATGACGCTTGGTTCTTTTAGGAGCAGGCTCCAGTATTTGCAGACGATCAAAGTATTCAATTCGGGCGGCGAGCTCGGGAGCGCTCAGCTCATGAAATTCGTTATTCATATTTTATTCTTCCTTGACGTTATATAGACCCACACCCTGCGGACACATAAAAACTAATAGCGCAACGTTATCGAGTCATTCCTGCGCTCGCAAGATGAGACGACTGTTTTATGAAGGGACCCTAAAAATCAACTCGCTCTTTTTATCGTGGAGGGCACTTAGAATTTTTCCACGTATATTTTCTTTTTGGTACGCCTTCGTATCCAGCTCACGCCGTGCAAAGTACACGCTGATGCTGCCCACTATGTTTTCCCCAGAAAAATGTTGGCTGAAAACGTCTACCCCAATAACCTCCGAGGTACTAAAGTTAATAAATATCGAGTAAAGAACAGGCCCCGGCTCGACCAGACCGACCTGCAGGGCTATCGTTGAAACTGCAGGCTTTACGCCCTCTCTCGGAACGTCCGTTTCAGCCGGCACTGTGTTTATCACCTGCCCTCGAAATAGCGCATGAACCGTTTCTTCCTCGGGAAAACGCCCCCTACGCACCATCATACTGTCCACCTGAACCCCTTGCTGTTGGTTCACGTGATTACGCAGGCTCTTTTTAATCAGTTCTTGAAGTGTAACTATCGAATCTTTGGCCGGCTCAAAGCACATGAAATTTTTATCGATGCCGAGCCACTTCACCTGCGTCATGGCTTTAGCATCAGCCTTATACCATTCTCCAGGCGAAGCAAACTTAACCGCCTTGTTATTTGCAAACAGCTGAGAAAACAGCAGGGAGTTCAGTACGTCACCTTCCATAAAATCAGGCAGCTCGTCCGAGATCGACAATAGATTCCCTGCCACCAACATCACATGATAATCAGTCGTCATCGAAGCGCACTCTCACGTCCATTTTTCTTCAATTAAAGGGCTACTCTGGCGAGCACCCAAGCGGCTTATCATTTATGAAATCAACTTTTTCGCACCTTCGAAGAAGGCTTCCGAGTCCTTATCCAGCACGTCGTATATAAGATCCTGATTCCTGAGGTGAACCCGCCTATTCAGTTCAACCATGGTGGCGACTTTATTCAACTTGACCTGGGACCATTTCCATTTCCAAAACCAGGCACCGCCCTCACTCGACTTGAGTTTGCAGTCCACCGCCAGAAACAAAGTGATCGCCGTACCGGCACGCGATTGTAAACAAGGAACAATCCTGAACTCTCCCGTTTCACCGCCTTTGCTGGTGTTCTCAAAGAGCTGTATAAGCTTGTCATCAGCCTTTATGGTACTAAATACACTCCGCACCAGGTTCAGCATGGCTGACGCATTAGCCCCAGCAACCGCGTTGACAATATCTAACACGATGGCCTCCATCGTGACGTTCGTCTGGGAGGTGGTATGGCTGCCGTATTTATAGGCGGTCATCGTCCAGCCGCAGTGCCTCATCGCCTCACGATAATGAGCATGCCATTCTATCGGCGCTCTCTTTATGTCAGCTTTTAGATCAGCATATCGCTCGGAAAAATGAATACTGTCCTTTGCCGCTTGTCTGTTGTCTTCCGAAACGTTATCAGAAAATCCGAGTACCGCTGGAGTGTCTTTGCCAACAAGTACATCTGAATCATCACTCGTCGGCGATGACAATTCAGATTTCGCCGAGAGCATATTCAGCGACATTGTCCTAGGGCGTAAAGACTGCGGCGATATTTTTGCACCACGAAAAAACGCCTTGCTTTCCTCAAGACTGGGAGCGGCCATATCCATATCAAATGTCATATTTAAATACTCTTATCAAGTTTTGGTTTCAGCCGTTTAGCTGGTCTCCTTAAGCTAGCCACAGAACTTGATAATCGCCACGAAGCACACATGACATTTTATTACTGACCAACCCACACTAACCGACATACACAAAACACATAAAACCACACAGCAATAGATATGCCCAACCCCACTTAATCACAAAACCGCCTACTTCGGACCTGTCCAGCACCCCAAGACAACCGGCTATTATTTTTCTTACTTAAAATACAGTCAAAACCTCAATAAAACGCCACACCCAACAGCAAGTCTCACACATGAAAGTACATAACTACTTATAACAACCAAAGATAACTCTTACAGTTTTAACTCACTTTTCCAGCCGCCGAGCCCTAAAAAACCAGAGTTCAATGACCTGTCAGTTCGCATCGGCTTTACCGTTTGCGCCTGACAGGCATTCAAGCCGACCGATCATTGCCGCAGGCAACTCATGCCGACTAAGGCTTCACCCCATACCAGCGCGGCGTATACACCCACTCACCTCCCTCCGCACGCGGGAACACGCAGGTGGTAGACGAACCGATCAGCACCATCGTGCGCATGTCCACTTGATCAGGTGTCAGCTCGCCAAGGGTGGTGACTCGCAATGTTTGACCGGGGCGACCGATGTCACGCCCTAGCACCACTGGCGTTGCGCCCGTGCGGTGCTGCGCGACGATTTCCAGCGCTCGGCCCAGTTGCCATGGACGGGAACGAGAGATCGGGTTGTAGAACGCCAGCGCCAGGTCGGCTTGCGCGGCCAGGTCCAGTCGCTTCTCGATGATGTCCCAGGGTTTGAGGTTGTCTGACAGCGACAGCACGCAGAAGTCGTGGCCCAGCGGTGCACCGGCCTGAGCAGCAGTGGCCAGGGAGGCAGAAACGCCGGGCAGGATTTCCAGATCGACGTTGTGCCAGCCCGGTTCATTTGACTCATGCAGCGCTTCAAGCACCGCTGCGGCCATGGCGAACACCCCCGGGTCACCCGAGGAAACCACCACCACCGAACGCCCTTGGGCGGCCAGCTCGAAGGCATGTCGGGCACGCTGCATTTCTTCGCGGTTGTCGGTGCAGTGCAGCACTTGATCGGCACGGAACGGCCCAGCCATACGCACGTAGGTTTCGTAACCGAGTACATCATTGGCCTTGGCCAGCTCGGTTTTCACCGCAGGGACCATCAACTCAGCAGCGCCAGGGCCCAGACCGATGACCGCCAAACGGCCACGTGCGCGACCAATCTGCAAAGGATCCAGCGGCTGACTGGCGACCGCAATGGCGATCCCGTTGCCGACACTGAGGGGCGGCAGCCATTGCGGTACGGCATTTTTCGCCAGCTCACTGACGCTGGCTGCAGCGGCGGCGAAACGCAGTGGCACACCCAGTTCGAGAGCCGCTTCACGCAACTGAGGACTGGCCATTTCCGTGTCGGCAGCCAACAGGCATGCAACCGATTGAACGGCGATCTTCGCCTCGTGCAAGGCCGCGCGAATCGCTGGTGCAAGCTGCGCCACACCCGCGCTCACCGCCACCAACACACTGCGCGGGTAGATCAGCAGTTCATTGGCCGCAGGTTCACGCTCGGCACAACCGACGTGGATCGCCAGGCGGGCTTGTTGACTCTCCGGCAACTGCGCCTGAGCCAGCCAGGGTGCAGCGCCCTCGATACGCACGCTTTCGCCTGCGAGCAAGTCCGAGACAAAGCGCTTGCCCAGCTCCAGATCGCCCAAGGCATAGCCACTGGGTGGGTTGAGCAGACAGGTGCCGAAGCGTAATTCACCGCTGGTGGTGATGGCTGGGGCGACGCCCAGTCCGGCGGCAATTTCTCGCGCAAGGACATTCACCCCGCTTAAGCCCCCGAGTAACGGCACCACCGCGCTACCGTCTTCAGCGACGGCCAATACCGCGGGCTCAGCGCCTTTCTCCAATAGCAACGGCGCCAGCGTGCGGATCACGATCCCGGCAGCGCACAGCGCGATGATCGGCGTGTCTTGCTGATAGAGCTGACGCAGGTTCGCGCCGAACTCGTGATAGGTCCGGTCGGCGCCATTAACCCGTTCGGCCAGGCCGTGGATCAAAGCGTCCGGGTACAGCTGCTGGATCTTGCGCGCGGTGGCGAGACTGCCATTGCCCAGAATGACAATGGCCGGAGCAGAACGAGTCATCAGCCTTGCCACCTTTCGCCGGGAACAATGATCAACGAGAAGTACGGCGAGGACATCGGCTCGACTTGATCCAGCGGCACGATCTTCTGGTTGGCCATGGTCGCACGCTCGACATACAGCGCCCGATCCGCCAGCCCGAGCTCTTCCAGTACCTGGCGAACCTTGGGGAAGTTACGTCCCAGCTTCATGATGACCGCGGCGTCAGCATCGGCCAAACGGCGTTTGAGGTCTTCGGCTGGCAGCACACCGGACAATACCGACAAGCTCTGATTGCGATACACCAGCGGCGCACCGAGCACCGAGGCGCCGCCGAGCATCGAGCACACACCCGGTATCACTTCGGCTTCATAGCGCTCAGCCAGGCGGTCATGCAGGTACATGTAGGAGCCGTAGAAGAACGGGTCGCCCTCGCAGATCACCGCCACATCGCGGCCAGCATTCAGATGCCCGGCGATGTCCTCGCTGGCAGCGTCGTAGAAATCGCTGATGACTTGCTCGTAAGACAACGGCGCCGGCAGTGCTTCGGTGGTCACCGGGTAGACCAGCGGCAGCAAGGTCTGCGCATCTTGCAGATGGGCCTCGATGATGCCGAAGGCGTTGCCCTTTTTGCCCTTGGCGACGAAGTACGCCACCACCGGCGATTCGCGCAGCAGGCGCAGGGCTTTGACAGTAATCAGCTCCGGGTCACCCGGGCCCACGCCCAGGCCAATCAAACGTCCAGGTTGCTGCATCATTCGATCTCCGTAGCGAGGGCATTGACGGCGGCAGCGGCCATGGCGCTACCGCCCAACCGACCTTGCATGATCACAAACGGCACGCCACGGCTGTCGGCGGCGAGCATGGCCTTGGATTCAGCCGCGCCAACGAAGCCCACCGGGAAGCCAAGAATCAGCGCCGGTTTCGGCGCGCCGGCGTCGAGCATTTCCAGCAGATAGAACAACGCGGTCGGCGCGTTGCCGATCACCACCACACTGCCTTCCAGATGCGGACGCCAGAGTTCCAGTGCGGCGGCCGAACGGGTGTTGCCAAGCTCGCGCGCAAGGTCCGGCACGCTCTCGTCGCGCAGGGTACAGATCACCTGATTGTTGGCTGGCAAACGCGCGCGGGTCACACCCTCGGAAACCATTCGCGCATCGCAAAGTATCGGCGCGCCGGCGGCCAGCGCATCACGCCCGGCCTTGCCCGCACCCGGGGAGAATTGCAGACCATCGATCGCGTCGACCATGCCGCAAGCGTGGATCACCCGTACCGCGAGTTTTTCCAGATCGGCCGGAATCCGGTCGAGGCGGGCCTCGGCGCGAATGATCGCGAACGAGTTGCGATAGATCTCCTGACCGTCGCGGATGTAATCAAGCATCAAGGTGGCTCCGTGGGCGGGCATCGAGCAATGCGCCTGCCGCTTCAATAGTGAGGTTGCGCGCGTGCAGGGCGCCGAAACCCGGTTGCCCTGCATCGCGAAAATAGAGGTCGTAGTGGCCGGGGGCGACGGCCAACAAGGTGGCTGGTGCGCTGTGCGCGGCGGCGCAAGATCGCTGGCAGCCAGACAGGTGCACACTCAGTGCATTGCCGTGACGCTGCAGCATTGCAGCCAGTTGCAGCGCATCGCCCTTGGTGTCGGCCAGGCCTTTGCCACAGCCGCTTGAGCCGGTGCAGGCGATCAACTGCGCCAGGGCCTGATCGGGCGAACACAGCAAACCGAGTTGTTGCAGGCGTTGCGTCACGTGCGGCGCATCTTGCGTGCGGACAGTGGGCAGCAACAGACTTTGCCAAGGGGTAAACCGCAGGCTGGCGTCGCCATACTCGCTGGCCACCTGCGCGGCACCGCGCAGCATCGCTGGATCGAGTCGCCCCAAAGGAGTGACCGCACCGACATAGACGCGGTCAGTTTCGCGCTGTGGATAAGTGCCTATATGCAGCAGCGTCTGCGCGCGCGGCCGCGGCCAGTCAGTGATCGTGATCAAAGGCACGTGTTTGGCCAACGCCTGTAAAAAGTTATCCACCGGCAGTTCTGCCAGCAAATGACGCATACGTGTTTGATCAGGTCGGGCCAGATCAAGAAACAGTTCCAGCACCGCGACCACCAGTTCATGACCCAGGGCCAGCGGCACCGCCGCCAATGGCGTGTCTATCGGACAACCTGCCAGACCGAAGGCCAGCAGTAATTCACCGTTCAACTCAACGGCCGACAACCACAGATCATGGGGATGTTCGAGCATCGCCAGCGCTTCACCGCCATCGAGCTGCATGGCGAATTTCGCCGACAGATCGTGAAAACGCTTGTGGTTTTGCAGGGTGGCAAGGATCTGTTCGGCGAGCGGCCGGGTGTCGATCAACATCTGTCGGTCGATTCCGGCGCTGGGGCTGAGCATCAGATTGCGCACGTCATCGCCGGCCGCCGTGGTCGGGCCGAGTCCTGCGGCGAGCAATGTGTCGATCAATGTCGCCTGCTCACTGCCAATCCCGCGAATCTGCAGGTTGGCGCGGTTGGTCGCCTCAATCACGCCACCGGCAAAACGCTCGGCCGCATCCGCCACCGCACAGGCTTGCGCCGCGCTGATCGAACCGCCAGTCAGTTTGATCCGGCAGATGCCACCGTCCAGTGCCGGGACGATACGCAGCAACCCCGGACAGGCCGAGGGGCGCAAAGCTGTGGACATCTGGCGTTTGTTCAAAGGGGCAACCGGCTGAGAGGTAGAAGCGCTTCGCGGGCGAAGGCGCGGTATTATGCCTGCTTTGTCCGAAGGCATGAAAAGCCTGCCCGTCGGAACCTTCAGGTTTGAGGAATATAGATGCTGCCCTGGCTGACAGTAGTGGGAATCGGTGAAGACGGCTTCAGCGGTCTGGGCAAGAGCGCCCGACGTGCTCTGCTGGGCGCTTCACGGATTTTTGGCGGCCAGCGGCAACTGGATCTGCTGCCGGTGTGCATCCGGGGTGAGCGTCAACTGTGGCCCAGCCCATTCTCTCTGGATCCGGTGCTGGCGCAACGCGGCGAGCCGGTCTGCGTGCTGGCCAGCGGGGATCCGATGCTGTTCGGGGTCGGTGCGAGCCTGGCACGGCAGGTGGCAAGCGATGAGATGCAGGTGTTGTCCGCGCCGTCCTCCTATTCACTGGCGGCGGCTCGATTGGGCTGGCCGCTGCAAGAGGTGGTAACGCTCTCGGTGGTTGCCCGCCCGGTCGCAGCCTTGAGCGCACAACTGTTTAGCGGGGTCCGTCTGCTGGTACTTAGCAACGACGGCCAGAGCCCAGCCGCCATCGCCGCGCTGTTGCGTGAGCGGGGGTTCGGGCCAAGTCGGATCACCGTGCTGGAACACTTGGGTGGCCCCGCTGAACGACGCGTCGACGGCATTGCCAACCACTGGAGCGAGCCGACCATCGCCGATCTGAATCTGGTTGCCATCGACTGTCTCGCCGAAACCGACACGCCGCGTTTATCGCGACTCGCCGGGTTGCCGGATTCGGCCTTCAAGCACGATGGGCAACTGACCAAGCGTGACGTTCGCGCCATCACCCTCGCCCGTCTGGCCCCGGTGCCCGGCGAGCTGTTGTGGGATGTCGGCGCCGGCAGCGGCTCGATCGGCATTGAATGGATGCGCGCTCACCCCAGCTGTCGCGCCCTGGCCATCGAGGCCGATGACGGTCGTCAGCAGCTGATCGAACACAATAGAGACGCCCTTGGCGTGCCTGGATTGCACTTGATTCGCGGCAGTGCCCCGCAAGCGCTGGCGGGCCTGGAGCGACCGGATGCGATTTTCATTGGCGGCGGCGTCACCCGCGAGGGCGTGCTCGAGACCTGCTGGGATCAACTCAAACCCGGCGGCCGGTTGATTGCCAATGCCGTCACCCTGCAAAGCGAAATGACCTTGATGGCTTGGCGCGAACAGCACGGCGGTGAACTGACCCGCATCCATATCGCACAGGCGCAGCCCTTGGGGGATTTCGATACCTGGCGCCAAGCGTTGCCGATTACGCTATTAGAAGTGACGAAACCCTTCGATGCGTGACGAGACCGCCGAGCAACCCGCCCCACTGCGCAGCGGCTTGACCACGGGCAGTTGCGCGACTGCCACCAGCCTCGCGGCTGCGCGCTTGTTGCTCAGCGGGGTGAGCCACGACGCGGTGGAAATCATTCTGCCCAAAGGCAAGTCGGTACAGATGCGCCTGGAGTTTTGTCGCTTGGCCGAAGACGGCGCCGAAGCTGGAACGATCAAGGATGCCGGCGATGACCCGGACGTCACCCACGGTGCGTTGCTGTATTCCCATGTGCGTCTGAATCCCGAGCCGGGCATATGTTTCAAGGCAGGCAAAGGTGTTGGCACAGTCACTCGGCCGGGATTGGTGCTGGGCGTCGGCGAGCCTGCGATCAACCCGGTGCCGCGCAAGATGATCACCGATCACCTGCTGCAACTGGCGCAGGAGTGCAATTACGACGGCGGCTTCGAGGTCACGGTCAATGTCGAAGACGGTGAAGCCCTGGCGCTGAAAACCATGAACCCACGATTGGGTATCCTCGGCGGGCTGTCGATTCTTGGCACCAGCGGTATTGTCCGACCGTTTTCCTGCGCGGCCTATATCGCCTCGATCCACCAGGGCATCGACGTCGCCAAGACCAATGGTTTTCTGCACATCGCCGCCTGCACCGGCAATGCCAGCGAAGACACCATGCGCCGCGTCTATGACCTGCCGGAAATCGCCCTGATCGAAATGGGCGACTTCGTCGGCGCGGTGCTCAAGCACCTGCGCAAAGTGCCTGTGGATAAACTCAGCATTTGTGGCGGCTTCGGCAAGATCAGCAAACTCGCCGCCGGGCACATGGATTTACACAGCCGTCATTCGAGCATCGACCTGCCGCAACTGGCGCAATGGGCGGCAGACGTCGGTGCCGATAGCGCCTTGCAACAGGCCATCCGCGAAGCCAATACCAGTCAACAAGCCTTGGTCATGGCCGCCGCTGCTGGCATCGCCCTCGGCAATGCAGTCTGCCAACACGCTCTGGACTTCGCCCGCAGCGTGGTGCCGGCGCAGGTTCAGGTTGAGGTGTTTGCCATCGACCGCCAAGGTGGCATTGTCGGCCACGCCGGAGGTTTTCAGTGAAACGATTACTGCTGCTCGGCGGCGTTACCGAGGCCTTGGCGATTGCTCGCACCCTTGGCCCGCAACATATCTACAGCTTGGCGGGCGTCGGGCGGGTGCCAACGGACTTGACCTGCCAGGTCCGGGTCGGCGGCTATGGCGGCGCGGCCGGCCTGGCGCAGTTCATCCAGGACGAAGGCATCGACTTGCTGCTGGACGCCACCCACCCCTACGCCGCGCAAATCAGTCAGAACGCTGCGATCGCTGCGCAACTGAGCGGCATCCCGTGCTGGGCGCTACGACGCCCGGCGTGGCAAGCACAGGCCGGTGATGACTGGCGGGAAGTCAGCGATTGGGCCGAGCTGGTTGAAGCGCTCAAGCCCTTCAAACGCCCGCTGTTCACCCTTGGTCGCGAGCCGTTGCAGCATCTGGATGAAATTCCGGACGGGCAGTTCTGGACCTTGCGTGCGCTCGACAGTTATCCCGGCAACGAGCGCTGCGAAGTGATCGGTGTCCGTGGGCCGTTTCTGCTGGACGATGAACGGGAGCTGTTCGAGCGGCGGCAGATTGATGTGCTAATCAGCAAGAACAGCGGCAGCACTGCCACCGAGCCCAAGCTTGAAGTGGCGCGGGAACGTGGGGTGCCGGTGTTGATCTTGAAAAGGCCGGAGTTGGTGAGGGTTGAGCGGGAGTTTGGCGCCGTCTCGGAAGTTCTTGAAGCATTGGTCCGACAAGGATTGGTGTCCGCCAGTTAAGCTCCTGCGTGGCATAACCCCTTTACGACCGCTTCGCGCTCGATCGCAGGCAAGCCAGCTCCCACATTGGACCGAGTTGATCAAAGAATCCGTGCCAAACCACAAATCCCTGTGGGAGCGGGCTTGCCCGCGAAGACGGTCCTGTAGGCGACATCAATCCCGAAGTCTGCACAATCGGACGACCTCAACATAACCCAGCATTCGCCCAGGCATGACGAATCGAAGTCGCTACACTCTTTCAAAACGGCGAGCCGGAGGTCGCGCGCAGGCTTTTATACCTGTTGACCAAAGCGCTGCGACACCACACCGCAGGCGGTCTTTTTACTTATCGCCCTTGATCAGGCTAAATACCCAGCTGATCGTCCACCTCAACGGATCTGACTGATGTCCCGACAACGGCTTGCATTTGCCTGGATCGCCTGCTTCGCAGTGCTGTTCAACATGCTCGCCATGCCGATTTCCGGGACGATGGCCCAGGCGGCGAATCAGTCGCCTGCCGAGCAGTTGTTATGGGGCAGTTTCTGTTCCTCGAACGGCACCAAACTGGTGGCGATTTCCCTCGGCAAGCTTGAGCAAAAAGCGCCGCAAAACGACGATCACTCCAACATGCAGCATTGCTGGTGCTGTTCGGGCTCGGCGCCGTTGGTGGCGTTGCCGGGGCATGTGCCGCAGCTGTATTTCGCACGTTTCGAGTCCAATAGAAGCCTGCCGCCACCCACCTCCGAAACACCCACGCCACGCCAGCAATGGCCGAGCCTCAACCCCCGAGCCTCTCCTCTGGTCTGATTCCTTCTCGCAATTGATCTGCGTTTTGAATCGTTCTGGAGAACTGCCATGTTGAAACAATCCCTGGTGAAGCAATCACTGCTTCTGGCCGCGTTGCTGCTGCCTGCCTGTTTTGCCAATGCTCACGAGTACGCGGTCGGTGAGATCCACGTCGCTCATCCGTGGTCGCAGGAACTGCCACCCAATGCCCCAACCGTCGCGGCCTATTTCGTCATTCACAACAACGGCAAAACCGCTGACCGCCTGCTCAGCGTAGCCTCACCGATTGCCGGCCTCGCCGAGTTGCACGAGCACGTGAAGCAAGGCGACCTGATGAAGATGCAGCAAGTGCCGAGCGTGGAAATCCCTGCCGGCGGCAACATTACCTTCGCGCCGATGGCGTACCACGTGATGCTGCTGGAGCTCAAAGACCGCAGCCTACTGAGCGAAGGAAAGCGCTTCCCGTTGACCCTGCATTTTGAAAAATCAGGCGACGTAACCGTCGAGGTCGCGGTGCAGAAGCAAGCACCCGCAGGCACTGAAGAGCACATGCACGCCCAGTAATCACAGACCCAACATTTGTGAACGCCCTGCGCTCGCCAAGCGTCAGGCGATCAGTGCCGCGTCATGACTCGTTGAGGGTCAAACGCGGTAGCTGGATCAGCCTGTTCGCCATGCTGATGATCTTTATCGGTCCGCTGATTTCCCAAGCGATGCCAATGGATCACGCCATGCCAATGAACATGTCGATGGACATGCGCATGGACGAGCCCGGCTGCCACGGATCTTCGCAACACGATTCCAAACCCGCCAAGGCTCCCGCCGAGCATCAAATGCTCTGGGAGAAGTGCGGGTATTGCAGCCTGCTGTTCAACTGCCCGGCGCTGCCCGGTAGCCTGTCGTTCGCGGCATTCGACACACCGCCGCCGACGAGTTTCATCAGCCCTTACCCGCGCCTGGGTCATGCCCGGCAAGCGGTCTTCCCCGGTGCCCGCACCCGCGCCCCGCCCATCGTCACGTAGACACCCACACCCCACATCACCCGGCCGACTGTAGAAATGACAGCCGCAGGCTGCTGGCCGTGTTGTTTACGATTGATTGATGGAACCTTTATGTCCAGGTTTTCTGCTGACACTCGCTTGCGCTCTGCTCAGGCCCCTTCTCTTTTTGCTCTGAACGAGCCAGCTCTTCGTTTCAATCAGGCTATCGCCGTACTCTGCGGCGCGCTGCTGACACCGCTGGTGTTGGCCGCCGAACAAGCCGATGAACACGCCCAATCTACCAATGAACTGAGCCCGACGGTGATCACCGCCATTGCTCCCAGCTCGCCGTTGACCGTGGTCACCAACCCCAAAGACCCTCGTCAGCCCGTGCCGGCGAGCGACGGTGGCGATTACCTGAAGACCATTCCTGGCTTTGCCCTGGTGCGCAACGGCGGCACCAATGGCGACCCGGTGTTGCGCGGCATGTTTGGCTCGCGGCTGAACATCCTCACCAACGGCGGCATGATGCTCGGCGCCTGCCCTGGCCGGATGGACGCGCCCACCTCGTACATTTCACCGGAAACCTATGATCGTCTAACGGTGATCAAAGGACCGCAAACCGTGCTCTGGGGCCCGGGCGCTTCCGCAGGAACAGTCCTCTTCGATCGCGAGCCGGAAAGCTTCGGTGAGTTGGGCACTCGAGTGAATGCCAGCGTGCTGGCCGGCTCCAACGGGCGCTTCGACAAGGTCGTGGACGCGGCAGCCGGCGGCCCGCTGGGATATGTCCGGGTGATCGGCAACCAGGCGCATTCCGACGACTACAAGGATGGCAACAACGACACCGTGCCATCGCGCTATGACAAGTGGAACGGCGACGTTGCCGTCGGCTGGACCCCGGATACCGATACGCTGCTGGAGCTGACGGCCGGCAAGGGTGATGGCGAGGCGCGTTCTGCCGGTCGCGGCATGGACGGTTCGCAGTTCAAGCGCGAGAGCCTGGGGCTGCGTTTCGAGAAGTCGAACATCGGCGAGGTACTGGATAAGGTCGAAGCCCAGGTTTACTACAACTACGCCGACCACGTGATGGACAACTACACCCTGCGCACACCGTCCGGCACCGGGATGATGGCTGGGCCCATGGCCTCCAACGTCGACCGCCGGACCCTTGGCGCGAGGATCAAAGCCACCTGGCGCTGGGCCGATGTGCAGTTGATCAGCGGCCTCGATGCGCAGACCAACGAACACCGTCAGCGCGCCAGTATGGGCATCGACACCTTTAAGGATTTGCCGCGCAACAAGGACGCCGACTTCCACAACTACGGGGTCTTCAGCGAACTGACCTGGTACGCCGCCGACCGTGATCGACTGATCACCGGCGCGCGCCTGGACCGCGCCTCGGCCAAGGATTTGCGCCAGACCACCGGCTCCGGAATGATGACCCGGCCGAACCCGACCGCCGACGAAACCCGCGCCGACACACTGCCCAGTGGCTTCGTGCGCTACGAACACGATCTGGCCGACAGCCCGACCACGCTCTACGCCGGGTTAGGTCATGTGCAGCGCTTCCCGGATTACTGGGAGCTGTTTTCGCCCAAGTCCGGGCCCGCTGGTTCGGTGAATGCCTTCGACTCAATCAAACCGGAAAAGACCACCCAACTCGACGTCGGCCTGCAATACAAAACCGAAGATCTCCAAGCCTGGGCCTCAGGTTATGTCGGGCAAGTGCGTGATTACATCCTGTTCGACTACACCCCCGGGATGATGGGCACGACCTCCCAGGCCGAGAACATCGACGCGCGGATCATGGGCGGTGAGCTCGGTGCAGCGTACAACCTCACGTCCAACTGGAAAGCCGACGCCACCCTCGCCTATGCCTGGGGCAAGAACAGCAGCGATGGCAACGCCCTGCCGCAAATGCCGCCGCTGGATGCACGCTTCGGCCTGACTTACAGCCAGGACAACTGGAGTGCCGGCGCCTTGTGGCGGGTGGTCGCGGCGCAGAATCGTATCGATCAGAACAAGGGCAATGTGGTCGGCAAGGACTTCGATAAAAGCGCCGGCTTTGGTGTGTTCTCGCTTAACGGCGCGTACCGCATCAACAAAAACCTCAAGGTCAGCACTGGCGTCGACAACCTGTTCGGCAAGGCCTACGCCGAGCACTTGAACCTGGCCGGCAACGCCGGGTTCGGCTACCCGGCCAACGATCCGCAAGCCATCAACGAACCGGGGCGCACGCTCTGGACCAAGGTGGATATGAGTTTCTAAAAAGCTTCGCGGGCAAGCCCGCTCCCACAGGTACAGCAGCGCTCTTGTGGGAGCGGGCTTGCCCGCGAATGACTGCGAAGCAGTCAAAAAACATACAAACAGATCCACTGCCAAAGCGGAGCACTCTTGATGAGCCAACCTAAAGTGTCTTTCTATAACCTGGCCTGGCGCTGGCATTTCTATGCCGGGCTATTCGTTGCACCGTTCATGGTGATGCTGGCCCTGACCGGGATCATCTACCTGTTCAAACCCCAGCTCGACCCATTGATGTACGGCAACCTGCTGAACGTCCCGGCCGGGCATCACACGCTCAGCGCCGACGAGCAACTTCGACGTGTGCAGGTCGCTTATCCACAGGGGCGGATCAAGCAATACCTGCCGCCGGTCAACGTTGAGCGCAGCGCGCAGTTCGTGGTGCAAAACGAAGGTCATGAACTGAACGTGTTCATCGATCCCTATCGCGCAGAGATCCTCGGCGACCAGGACGCCAAGAGCAATCTGCAAGCCATCGCCCGCGCCATTCACGGTGAGTTGATGATCGGCACCATCGGCGATCGGCTGGTCGAGCTGTCCGCTGGCTGGGGCATCATGCTGGTAGTGTCCGGCCTCTACCTGTGGTGGCCGCGCGGCAAGTCTTCGGCCGGCGTGTTGTGGCCACGCTTGAGCAATCGCGGGCGTTTGTTCTGGCGCGACCTGCATGCGGTAACCGGTTTCTGGGGCGCGGCGTTTTTGCTGGTGATGCTGCTCAGCGGCATGACCTGGACCGGTTTCTGGGGCAAGCAGTACGCCGAACTCTGGAACCGCTTCCCGGCGGCGATGTGGAACGAGGTGCCCACGTCGGATCAAGAGGCTCGCAGCCTCAACACCGCGACGCGCCAGACCGTGCCATGGGCCATGGAAAACACGCCGATGCCGATGTCCGGCGACCATGCCGAACACATGGCCCATGGCGCCGCGACCACCGCTCCCGCTGCACCGACCATCGCCTTGCAAGACGTGCAGAACATCGCTGAACAACGCAAGGTCGAGCCGGGCTACAGCATCACCTTTCCAACCACCGCCAGCGGTGTGTTCACCATCGCGGTATTCGCCGACGACCCACGCAACGACGCGACGCTGCATGTCGATCAATACACCGGCAACGTGCTCGCCGATGTGCGTTGGCAGCACTACAGCAACGTCGCCCGCGCCACGGAACTGGGCGTGATGCTGCATGAAGGCAAGATGTTCGGAGCGTTCAATCAGATCGTGGTGCTGCTGGTGTGCCTGATGATTCTGCTCAGCGCGGTCAGCGGTGTGGTGATCTGGTGGAAGCGGCGTCCACAGGGGCGGCTCGGCGTACCGCCATTGCGTCATGACCTGCCAAAGTGGAAAACCGCGATGGTCATCATGTTCGCGCTGGCCGTGGCATTTCCGTTGGTGGGGGCTTCGTTGATTGTGGTGTGGGTCTTCGATCGGGTACTGCTGTCACGACTGACGGGGAAAACTGAGTCGGCTTCATCTTCAACCTGAAGACAGCGAGATACATGAAAAGGCTTTGAAGGCTCTACAATGCCGGCCCGCAATGAGTCGCTCGGCGAATGAGCTCTTGTGGCGAGGGAGCTTGCTCCCGCTGGGCCGCGGAGCGGTCCTAAAATCAGCTACCGCGAGTATTCAGATAGAACGCCGTTGCTGCTTTACGACTGTTTCACAGCCGAGCGGGAGCAAGCTCCCTCGCCACAGGTTTACGCACGACCTGAATAATAATGAGTATTGAATGACCTCGCTGAGCCTCACCAACCTGGCCTGGACCCCTCTGGGTCACGGTCATTGCCATCACCAGTTTCAGCTGCGTGAGGCCAACCTGCAGGTGGCGGCAGGTGAGTTCGTCGGTTTGATCGGGCCCAACGGCAGCGGCAAGACCAGCCTGCTGCGCTGTGCCTATCGCTTCAGCAAACCGCAAAGTGGCGAGGTCAGACTCGAACATCACAACGTCTGGAAACAGTCGCCTCGCTGGTGCGCGCAACGTATCGCGGTGGTGCTGCAAGAGTTCCCTGATGCCTTCGGCCTGACCGTCGATGAAGTGGTCGCCATGGGTCGTACACCACACAAAGGTCTGTTCGACGGGGACACCCTTGAAGACCGCCGCATCAGCCGGCAAGCATTGGAATCGGTCGGCCTGCTGGGCTTCGAGGACCACGCTTTCGCCACCCTCTCGGGCGGTGAAAAGCAGCGGGTGATCCTCGCCCGCGCTCTGGCTCAGCAACCGCAACTGCTGATCCTCGACGAGCCGACCAACCACCTCGACCCGCGCTATCAGCTGGAGCTGTTGCAACTGGTCAAACGTTTGCAGATCGGCACCCTCGCCAGCATCCACGACCTGAATCTCGCCGCGGCGTTTTGTGATCGGCTGTACGTCATCAACGGCGGTCGTATCGTCGCCTGCGGTACGCCGAGCGAAGTATTGACCGTCCCGTTGCTGCGCGAAGTGTTCGGTGTCGAGGCCCTGATCGATCAACATCCGCTGTCCGGCTACCCACGAATTACCTGGATAACCCAACCATGATATTGCGTTCCCTGCTGCGCACCAGCCTGTCCGTCGTCTTGCTGTCGGGCACTGCCCAGGCATTCGCCGAGGCGACCCATTACCCGCTGACAATCCAGAGCTGCAACCGGCAAGTGACCTTCAAACAGGCGCCGAAACACGCCCTCAGCCACGACATCAACATGACGCAAATGATGCTCGCCCTCGGCCTCAAACCGAGCATGGTCGGGTACAGCGGCATCAGTGGCTGGAAAGCGGTGACACCTGAAATGCAGACCATCCTCGAGGGCTTGCCGGAACTGGCGGCCAAGTACCCGTCGGTGGAAACCCTGCTCAATGCCAACGTCGATTTCCTCTTCGCCGGTTGGGATTACGGCATGCGCGTGGGCGGTGACCTGACGCCGCAGACCCTCGGCCCGCTGGGGATCAACGTCTACGAGCTGACCGAGTCCTGTGCCTTCGTGATGAAGCGGCCGCCGGCCACGCTGGAAGACACTTACAACGACCTGCGCAACCTCGGGAAGATTTTCGACGTGCAGAATCGCGCTAACCAATTGATCGCGCAGATGCAGGAACAGGTCGCCTATGTTCAAAAATACCTGCCCACCGAAAAGCCCCGAGTATTCCTCTACGACAGCGGCGAAGACCGCGCCATGACTTCCGGCCGCCTCGGCATGCCGCAAGCGCTGATCGACGCCGCCGGCGGGCGCAATATCCTCGATGACGTCGACGCCAGCTGGACCCGGGTCAACTGGGAAAACGTGGTCGAGCGCAATCCGCAGGTGATCGTGATCGTCGACTATGGCGAAGTCAGTGCCGAACAGAAGCAGCAGTTCCTGGAAAACAACCCGGCGCTGCAATCGGTCGACGCGATCAAAAATCAGCGGTTCATCGTTATCCCCTATGTCCAGGCCACGCCGGGTATCGATAACGTCGCGGCGATTGAAACCATGGCCAAGGGTTTCCACGGCGAATGATCAACCGTCGTTATGCCCTGCTACTAATCGGTCTCGGCGCACTGCTGTTGGCGTCCTGCGTGGTGTCGCTGGGTTTTGGTTCGGCGCGGGTGCCGGTGGACGTGGTCTGGCGGATTCTGCTGTACAAGGCGTTCGGCCTCGGCGAGGTGAACTGGAGCGCCGGGCAGGAACACATCGTCTGGCTGATTCGCGTGCCGCGCATGTTGCTCGGCACGCTGGTGGGCGCCGGCTTGGCATTGATTGGCGCGGTGCTGCAAGCGGTGACCCGCAACCCGCTGGCCGACCCTCACTTGCTGGGCGTGACCTCCGGCGCCACCCTGGGCGCCGTCATCGTGGTGCTGCATGTCGGAGAAATCGTTGGTCTACTGACCCTGCCCATCGCGGCATTTATCGGCGCATTACTGAGCATGCTGGTGGTGTTGGTCATCGCCAATCGCAACGGTCGGCTGGACAGTGATCGACTGCTGCTGTGCGGCGTCGCGGTGTCCTTCGTGATGATGGCAATCGCCAACCTGCTGTTGTTTCTCGGCGATCACCGGGCAAGCTCCGCGGTGATGTTCTGGATGCTCGGCGGCCTCGGGCTGGCACGCTGGGAACTGTTGGCGATTCCAGCCGTAAGCGTATTGCTCGGGCTGGTTCTGCTGCTGGGCATGGCGCGCCCGCTGAACGCCTTGATGGCCGGCGAACAGACCGCCGTGACCCTTGGCCTGAATGCTCGCACCGTGCGTTTGCGAGTGTTTTTGATCGCCTCGCTGATGACCGGTGTACTGGTGTCCATCAGCGGTTCAATCGGTTTTGTTGGACTGATGGTGCCGCACATCGCCCGCCGATTGGTCGGCGCTGAACATCGGCGATTGCTGCCGGTGTGCGTGTTGCTCGGCAGCGTTTTTCTGGTGTGGGTCGATGTGGCGGCACGGACATTGATCGCCCCGGAGGATTTGCCGATTGGTGTGGCTACCGCTGCGATTGGCGGTCTGTTCTTCATCGGTCTGATGCGCCAACGCTAAAATCCTGTGGGAGCGGGCTTGCCCGCGAAGACGTCATCACGGCCAACATTGATGCTGGGGCGACCTATGCATTCGCGGGCAAGCCCGCTCCCACAGGGGATGCAACCTTGCGCCCCAATCTGGCGCGCCCAGACGCACCAGTCTGCCGAGCTTGTTCGCTCATGGTGCGCCCCCGCCCTTTCCTCCCCCCGCCAATACGACATTTCCTTGCCTTTCACCGACTGGGCACAACCCTTGCTAACACCCCTTCAGCGCTGCCAATCAAAAAAACTCAAGTACATGGAGATCGCACAATGAAGCGTCGTAGCTTGATCAAGGCTTTCACTCTATCGGCATCGATTGCCGCGATGGGCATGACCTGGAGCATCCAGGCCGCCGAGACCATCAAGGTCGGGATCCTGCACTCGTTGTCAGGGACCATGGCGATCTCTGAAACCTCGCTTAAAGACATGGCGCTGATGACCATTGACGAGATCAACGCCAAGGGCGGCGTCAACGGCAAGATGCTGGAGCCGGTGGTCGTTGACCCGGCGTCGAACTGGCCGCTGTTCGCCGAAAAAGGCCGGCAGCTGCTGACCCAGGACAAGGTCGCCGTGGTGTTTGGCTGCTGGACCTCGGTGTCACGCAAATCGGTCTTGCCGGTGTTCGAAGAACTTAATGGCCTGCTGTTCTACCCGGTGCAATACGAAGGCGAAGAGATGTCGCCGAACGTCTTCTACACCGGCGCGGCACCCAACCAGCAGGCGATCCCGGCGGTGGAATACCTGATGAGCGAAGAAGGCGGCAGCGCCAAACGCTACTTCCTGCTGGGTACCGACTACGTCTACCCGCGCACCACCAACAAAATCCTGCGCTCGTTCCTGCACTCCAAAGGTGTCGCGGACAAGGACATCGAAGAGGTTTACACCCCGTTCGGCCACAGCGATTACCAGACCATCGTGGCGAACATCAAAAAATTCTCGGCCGGCGGCAAGACTGCGGTGATCTCCACTGTGAACGGCGACTCCAACGTGCCGTTCTATAAAGAGCTGGCCAACCAGGGCCTGAAAGCCACCGACGTTCCGGTCGTGGCGTTCTCGGTGGGCGAAGAAGAACTGCGCGGCATCGACACCAAACCGTTGGTGGGCAACCTCGCGGCGTGGAACTACTTCGAATCGGTGGAGAACCCGGTCAACAAAAAATTCGTCGCCGACTGGAAAGCCTACGCCAAGAAACACAACCTGCCGGGCGCGGATAAAGCCGTGACCAACGACCCGATGGAAGCCACTTACGTCGGCATCCACATGTGGGCGCAGGCGGCGGAGAAAGCCAAGTCCACCGACGTCACCAAAGTCCGTGAAGCCCTGGCCGGCCAGACCTTCGCCGCGCCGTCGGGTTACACCCTGACCATGGACAAGACCAACCACCACCTGCACAAGCCAGTGATGATTGGCGAGATTCAAGCTGACGGCCAGTTCTCGGTGGTCTGGCAGACCGAAGGCCCGATCCGCGCCGAACCGTGGAGCCCGTTCATTCCGGGTAACGACAAGAAGCCGGATTATGCGGTGAAGAGCAACTGAGTCACCGCAGCTGATCGTTCCCACGCTCCAGCGTGGGAATGCCGCCATGGACGCTCCGCGTCCGCTCTGACGCTGTGACGCGGAGCGTCACGGGATGCATTCCCACGCGGAGCGTGGGAACGATCAATCCGCGCCAGACGAAAGGACACCCCCTATGCCCACTGCCCTCTACCGCTTCATCCTCACCCTCGCGCTGCTATTGCCGTTGGCCGCTCACGCCGGCGACGCCGAAGACTTCGTCGCAGCCAATCCCGTGCAGCAAGCCAAACTGCTGGAAACCTGGGCCGCGCAGCCCGATCCGGCCCGTGTCGAACTGATCAACGCCTTGCAACAAGGCCAATTGATCATCGATGGCGAAGCCAAAACCCTGCGCCTGAACAACCGCCTTCGGGGTCTGATCGATACCACGCTGGCCAGTCATCAACTGCTTGCCGCTGACGCCAAGGTGCGTCTGGCCGCCGCGCAACAACTGCAAAAAAGCGCTAAACCAGCGCAGCTGAAATTCCTCGACCAGCAACTTGCCAGCGAAAAAGACCCCGTTGTTCACGCCGCGCTGAGCCTGGCCTTGGCCAACCTGCAACTGGTGGACAGCGATCCAGCCGTGCGTTTGGCAGCCGTGCGGCTGCTCGGCGAAACCGGTGACCCGCTGGCCCGCACCCGTCTCGAAGGCTTACTCGAACCAGGGGTTGAAGCCGACGCGAGCGTGCGCACCGCCGCCGAAACCAGCCTGGCTCAGGTCAAACGCAAACTGCTGGTCGGCGAGATACTCGGCGAGGCGTTCAGCGGCATGTCCCTGGGTTCGATCCTGCTGCTTGCGGCACTCGGTCTGGCGATTACGTTTGGCTTGCTCGGGGTCATCAACATGGCCCACGGCGAGATGCTGATGCTCGGCGCCTACGCAACTTATGTGGTGCAGCTTCTGTTCCAGCGTTTCCTCCCACAAGCCATCGAGTTCTATCCACTGGTGGCACTGCCGGTGGCGTTTTTCGTCACGGCCGGCATCGGCATGGCGCTAGAACGCACAGTGATTCGTCACCTCTACGGTCGCCCGCTGGAAACCCTGCTGGCGACCTGGGGCATCAGCCTGATGCTGATCCAGTTGGTGCGTCTGGTGTTCGGTGCGCAGAACGTTGAAGTCGCCAATCCGGCCTGGCTCTCTGGCGGTATTCAAGTGCTGCCGAACCTGGTGCTGCCGTACAACCGCATCGTGATCATCGCGTTCGCCTTGTTCGTCGTGGTGCTGACCTGGTTGTTGCTGAACAAAACCCGACTGGGCCTGAACGTACGCGCCGTGACCCAGAACCGCAACATGGCCGCCTGCTGCGGCGTGCCCACCGGGCGCGTGGACATGCTCGCCTTCGGCCTGGGCTCGGGCATCGCCGGCCTCGGCGGTGTCGCGTTGAGCCAGGTCGGCAACGTCGGCCCGGACCTGGGTCAGAGTTACATCATCGACTCGTTCCTGGTGGTGGTGCTTGGCGGTGTCGGCCAGTTGGCCGGTAGCGTGCTCGCAGCGTTCGGGCTGGGCATCGCCAACAAAATTCTCGAACCGCAGATCGGTGCCGTGCTCGGCAAAATTCTGATCCTCGCGCTGATCATTCTGTTTATCCAGAAACGCCCGCAAGGACTCTTCGCACTGAAAGGACGGGTGATCGACTGATGAACCAGCCTCTGATGCTCACGGCCACGCAAAAAGCCGGCCCCAAAGTCACCCTGATCGTTGGCAGTGTGGTGCTCGCGCTGCTGCTGGCGTTGCCGCTGCTTTCACTGTTGTCGGCGGACAATCCGCTGCATGTCTCGGCGTATACCCTGACGCTTATGGGCAAGATTCTGTGCTACGCGATTGTCGCGCTGGCGCTGGATCTGGTCTGGGGTTACGCCGGATTGCTGTCCTTGGGGCACGGCCTGTTCTTCGCCCTCGGCGGTTACGCCATGGGTATGTATTTGATGCGCCAGGTCTCGGGCGATGAGTTACCGGCGTTCATGACCTTTCTGTCGTGGACCGAATTGCCCTGGTACTGGACCGGCACCAGCAGTTTCCTTTGGGCGATGTGTCTGGTGGTGTTGGCGCCGGGCTTGCTGGCGTTGGTGTTCGGTTTCTTCGCCTTCCGCTCGCGGATCAAGGGCGTGTATTTCTCGATCATGACCCAGGCCCTGACCTTCGCCGGGATGCTGTTGTTCTTCCGCAATGAAACCGGCTTTGGCGGCAATAACGGCTTCACCAACTTCCGCAGCATTCTCGGTTTTGGCATCACCGAACCGAGTACCCGGGCGGTACTGTTTGTGGCCACGGTGCTGTTGCTGGTAGCCAGCCTGTTCATCGGCTGGCGGCTGGCGCAAAGCAAGTTTGGCCGGGTACTGACGGCCCTGCGCGACGCGGAAAACCGCCTGATGTTTTGTGGCTATGACCCGCGCGGTTTCAAGCTGTTCGTTTGGGTGTTGAGTGCCGTGTTATGCGGTTTGGCAGGTGCGTTGTACGTGCCGCAGGTGGGAATCATCAACCCCAGCGAAATGTCGCCCACCAACTCCATCGAAGCCGCCGTCTGGGTCGCCCTTGGTGGTCGCGGCACGTTGATCGGACCGTTGCTCGGTGCTGGTGTGGTCAACGGCATGAAGAGCTGGTTCACCGTGGCCTTCCCCGAGTACTGGCTGTTCTTCCTCGGCGCGCTGTTTATCGTCGTGACCCTGTATTTGCCTAAAGGCGTGATCGGCCTGCTGAAAAAGAGAGGTGAACAATGAGAGTCACTGCGACGGCTGAATTCATGCTTGAACCGGCCTTTTTTCCAGTGGAGCCCAACAAGGACGCCGGCAGCAGCCGCGATGCCATCGGCCTGGGGCAAAGTGTCGGCAAAGGCCTGAACACCCGCCACGGCACCATCCTGACCCTGGAAGACATCAGCGTCAGCTTCGATGGTTTCAAGGCGCTGAACGACTTGAACTTGTACATCGGCGTCGGCGAATTGCGCTGCATCATCGGCCCCAACGGCGCGGGTAAAACCACGCTGATGGACGTGATCACCGGCAAGACCCGGCCCAGCCACGGCACGGCCTGGTTCGGTGAAACCCTCGATTTGACGCAGATGAGCGAAGTGCAGATCGCCCAATCCGGGATCGGTCGCAAGTTCCAGAAACCAACAGTGTTCGAAGCCTTGAGCGTGTTCGAAAACCTCGAACTGGCGCAGAAAACCGACAAGTCGGTATGGGCCAGCCTGCGAGCCAAACTCAACGGCGAGCAAAAAGATCGTATTGCCGAGGTGCTGGAAACCATCCGCCTGAGCGCCTCGGTCAATCGCCCGGCAGGCTTGCTGTCCCATGGGCAGAAGCAGTTTCTGGAAATCGGCATGTTGTTGATGCAAGACCCGCAACTGTTGCTGCTCGACGAGCCGGTGGCCGGCATGACCGACGCCGAAACCGAATTCACCGCCGAGTTGTTCAAGAGCCTGGCCGGCAAGCATTCGCTGATGGTGGTGGAACACGACATGGGCTTCGTCGGCTCGATCGCCGATCACGTCACCGTGTTGCACCAAGGGAGCGTGCTGGCCGAAGGGTCGCTGGAGCAGGTGCAGGAGAATGAGCGCGTTATCGAGGTTTATCTCGGACGCTGACCCTGCGAACACCTATTCAATGTGGGAGCGGGCTTGCTCGCGAAGACGGCGGCACATCCAGCATCAATGTGACTGACAGACCGCTTTCGCGAGCAAGCCCGCTCCCACAGGGTTCTGTGTGGAACAGAAGGAATTTGAACATGCTACAAGTCGACAAGCTGCACCAGTACTACGGCGGTAGCCATATCCTGCGGGGACTATCGTTCGACGTAAAAGTTGGCGAAGTCACCTGCCTGCTCGGGCGTAACGGCGTCGGCAAGACCACCCTGCTCAAATGCCTGATGGGCCTGTTGCCCGCCAAAGAAGGCGCAGTGAATTGGGAAGGCAAAGCCATCACCGGTTACAAGCCACACCAGCGGGTTCACGCCGGGATCGCCTATGTGCCACAAGGCCGGGAAATCTTCGGCCGACTGACGGTGGAAGAAAACCTGCTGATGGGCCTGTCACGATTCCCGGGCTCAGAGGCCAAGGAAGTCCCGGCATTTATCTATGAGCTATTCCCGGTGCTGCTGCAGATGAAACAGCGCCGCGGCGGCGATTTGTCCGGTGGTCAGCAGCAACAGCTAGCCATCGGCCGCGCACTGGCCAGCCGCCCGCGACTGCTGATTCTCGACGAACCTACCGAAGGCATTCAGCCGTCGGTGATCAAGGAAATCGGCGCGGTGATCAAGAAGCTCGCGGCACGCGGCGACATGGCGATTCTGCTGGTGGAGCAGTTCTACGATTTCGCCGCCGAACTGGCCGATCAGTACCTGGTGATGTCCCGGGGAGAGATCGTCCAGCAAGGCCGTGGCGAAAATATGGAAGCCGAAGGTGTACGCGGGCTGGTAACGATCTAATCTGTAGCGTCCTAACGATAATTAGAAATCATGAATTTTCCTGCCCCCATTTCAATCACTGCAGCACTGTTCACCCCCAGCTGGCACGCCGAGCTGGAACTCGGCTACGCCCGGTTCGGCGACAGCACGCGCCCGGTCCAGCGCCGGCACAAAGGTCCGCTGCGGGTACAGAAACATCTGTATGCCGAAGGGCCTGAAGTCTGCCAACACATCATCGTTCATCCGCCGGGCGGGATTGCTGGCGGTGATCGGCTGGACATCAGTGCCCATGTCGGCGCCGATGCCTGGGCGCAACTGACCAGCCCTGGCGCGGCCAAGTGGTATCGCGCCGCAGGGCCCGCCTATCAGCAGCTCGATCTGAAGGTTGCACCGGGTGCGACACTGGAATGGCTGCCACAGGAAACCATCATTTTCAGCGCCGCCCAGGCCGAACTCAGTACTTCTGTTGAGCTTGAAGGCGACGCCCGGTTGTTTTACTGGGATGTGGTGGCGCTGGGTCGCCCGGCCAGCGGCGAGCGCTTTGATGCCGGGCACTTTCAATCGCAACTGGATATCCGCCGCGACGGCCAGTTGCTCTGGCATGAACGCCAGCGCATTGTCGGTGATGACGGTTTACTCGATTCGCCAATCGGCCTCGATGGTCAGCCGGTGTTTGCGACCTTGTTGGTGACCGGTGAAATCGACAGCGAACTGCTGCAAGCCTGCCGCTCGTTACCCAACCCGGTACGCGGTGATCTGACCCAGTTGCCGGGATTATTGGTCGCCCGTTGCCTGGCCAGTGAAGCCTTGCAGGCGCGGGGTTGGATGATTGATTTGTGGCGGTTGTTGCGGCCGGTATTGCTGGGGCGCGAGGCTGTGCCGCCCAGAATATGGAGCACCTGAAATGCGATCCAATGTGGGAGCGGGCTTGCTCGCGAAAGCGGTGTGTCAGGCGACACAGTTGTTGAATGAAAGTCCGCATTCGCGAGCAAGCCCGCTCCCACAGGGTTTGTGTTCACAGACCCGAATACCTTTTTATCTGCCCTGATGGATTCCAAACGATGGACCTGACCCCACGCGAAAAAGACAAGCTGCTGATCTTCACCGCCGGCCTCGTGGCCGAGCGACGGTTGGCCCGCGGCGTTAAACTCAACTACCCGGAAGCCATGGCCTATATCTCCGCGGCGCTGCTCGAAGGCGCCCGTGACGGCCAGACCGTGGCCGAACTGATGCACTTCGGCACCACCCTGCTCAGCCGCGAACAAGTGATGGAGGGCATCCCGGAAATGATCCCGGAAATTCAGGTCGAAGCGACCTTCCCCGACGGCACCAAACTGGTCACCGTTCACCAACCCATCGCCTGAGGCCGTGCCATGACGTACATCATTCGTGACGCGCAGCATGCCGATCTGCTGGCGATCCGCGACATCTACAACGATGCCGTGCTCAACACCACCGCGATCTGGAATGAACAAGCCGTTGACCTCGGTAACCGTCAGGCCTGGTTCAGTGCCCGGCAGTCGCAGGGGTATCCGATTCTGGTGATTGTCGACGGCGATAACAGCGTACTCGGCTACGCTTCGTTTGGTGACTGGCGGCCCTTCGACGGTTTCCGGCACACCGTCGAGCACTCGGTTTACGTGCGCAGCGACCAACGCGGCAACGGCCTCGGCCCACGGCTGATGGAAGAGCTGATCGAGCGTGCCAAAGGTTGCGACAAACACGTGATGGTCGCGGCCATCGAGAGCGGCAACGCGGCCTCGATTCGCCTGCACCAACGAGCCGGTTTCATCACCACCGGGCAGATGCCCCAAGTGGGCACCAAGTTCGGCCGCTGGCTCGACCTGACCTTTATGCAACTGACCCTCAACCCAGGCGCGGAGCCGCCGATCGCCAAAACGGAGTGACCCTCAATGAACACCGCCCAACTGCGTCGTGTCCATGCCGAAAGCTTTGCGCACTACCGCCAGGGTTTGATTGATCTACTGCTCGACTGCGTGAGCAACGGCGCGTCGATCGGCTTCATGGCGGATCTGGATGCCCGCCAGGCACGGGCCTATTACGATGAGGTCCAGGCAGAACTCGAACAAGGCAGTCGCCTGCTCTGGGTGGTGGTCCATGGAGAGCAGGTGATGGCCAGTGTGCAATTGAGCCTGTGCCAAAAGGCCAACGGTCTGAACCGCGCCGAAGTACAGAAACTGCAAGTGCGCAGTCACACCCGTCGCCGAGGCCTTGGCCTGCAGTTGATGCAGGCGCTGGAGCAGACAGCCGTGCAATACAAACGCGGCATGCTTTATCTCGACACCGAAGCCGGCTCTCCGGCCGAAGCCTTATACCAATCGATGGATTACATCCGTGTCGGTGAAATACCGGACTACGCCTGCCGACCGAACGGTCAATACCACCCCACCGCCATCTATTACAAAATCCTCCGCGGAGCGAACCTATGATCCCTGGCGAATACCAGATCCAGCCCGGTGAAATCGAGCTCAACGCCGGGCGCCGCACCCTGAGCCTGAGCGTCGCCAACAGTGGCGACCGGCCGATCCAGGTCGGCTCGCACTATCATTTTTTCGAAACCAATGACGCCCTGAGCTTTGATCGGGACAGTACGCGAGGTATGCGCCTGAACATCCCGGCCGGCACCGCCGTGCGCTTCGAGCCGGGACAGACCCGGGACATCGAGCTGGTGGATCTGGCCGGGTTGCGCCGGGTGTTCGGGTTTGCCGGGCGGGTCATGGGCGACCTCTAAGTAATGCGGCGTCTGTTCTGGCCCCTTTGCGGGCAAGCCCGCTCCCACAAGGGAATGCGATAGAAATGTGGGAGCGGGCTTGCCCGCGAAAGCGAGCTATGCGAGCGGTCTCAAACTCAATTGAATCTCAAGGCAACCCCATGAAAATCTCCCGTCAAGCCTACGCCGACATGTTCGGCCCCACCGTCGGTGACAAGGTCCGTCTGGCCGACACCGAACTCTGGATCGAAGTGGAAAAAGACTTCACCACTTACGGTGAAGAAGTGAAATTCGGCGGCGGCAAGGTGATCCGTGACGGCATGGGCCAGGGTCAACTACTGGCGGCGCAAGTGGTCGATACACTGATCACCAACGCGTTGATCATCGACCACTGGGGCATCGTCAAAGCCGACGTTGGCCTCAAAGACGGCCGAATTGCCGCCATCGGCAAGGCCGGCAACCCGGACATCCAGCCCGACGTGACCATTGCCGTCGGCGCCAGCACCGAAGTGATCGCCGGTGAAGGCATGATCCTCACCGCCGGCGGCATCGACACCCACATCCATTTCATCTGCCCGCAACAGATCGAAGAAGCGCTGATGAGCGGTGTAACCACCATGATCGGCGGCGGCACGGGCCCGGCCACCGGCACCAACGCCACCACCTGCACCTCCGGGCCGTGGCATCTGGCGCGCATGCTGCAGGCCGCCGACGCCTTCCCGATGAACATCGGGTTCACCGGCAAAGGCAACGCCAGCCTGCCGGAACCGCTGATCGAACAGGTCAAGGCCGGGGCCATTGGCCTCAAGCTGCATGAAGACTGGGGCACGACACCGGCTGCCATCGACAACTGCCTGAGCGTCGCCGATCAGTACGATGTGCAGGTGGCGATCCACACCGACACCCTGAACGAGTCCGGCTTCGTTGAAACCACCCTCGCCGCGTTCAAGGGCCGGACCATCCACACCTACCACACTGAAGGTGCCGGCGGCGGTCATGCGCCGGACATCATCAAGTCCTGCGGTTTCGCCAACGTGCTGCCGAGCTCGACCAACCCGACCCGGCCGTTCACCCGTAACACCATCGACGAACACCTGGACATGCTGATGGTCTGCCATCACCTGGATCCGAGCATCGCCGAAGATGTGGCCTTCGCCGAAAGCCGTATCCGCCGCGAGACGATTGCCGCCGAAGACATCCTTCACGACCTCGGCGCGTTTTCGATGATCAGCTCCGACAGCCAGGCCATGGGCCGTGTCGGTGAAGTCATCACCCGCACCTGGCAGACTGCCGACAAGATGAAAAAACAGCGCGGCCCGCTGCCAGGTGACGGCGAAGGCAATGATAATTTCCGCGCCAAACGCTACATCGCCAAGTACACCATCAACCCGGCAATCACCCACGGCATCAGCCATGAAGTGGGCTCGATCGAAGTCGGTAAATGGGCCGATCTGGTGCTCTGGCGCCCGGCGTTCTTCGGCGTCAAACCGACCCTGATCCTCAAGGGTGGGGCAATTGCCGCCAGCCTGATGGGCGATGCCAACGCTTCGATTCCGACACCGCAGCCGGTGCATTACCGGCCGATGTTCGCAAGTTTCGGCGGATCCCTGCACGCCACCAGCATGACCTTTATCAGCCAAGCGGCACTGGACGCCGGCATTCCCGAGTCATTGGGTTTGAAGAAGAGAATGGCTGTGGTCAAAGGCTGTCGCGAGGTGCAGAAAACCGATTTGATCCACAACGACTATCTGCCAAACATCGAGGTCGATCCACAGACTTATCAGGTCAAGGCTGATGGCGTGTTGCTCTGGTGCGAGCCGGCTGAAGTGTTGCCGATGGCTCAGCGGTATTTCCTGTTCTGATGAGTAAACCGCACAAACAAAGCCCCGAGTGCACAACGCTGCACTCGGGGCTTTTTGCCTCTTTGGGTTGACTCAGTGATTGATCAGAATGGCGTTTGCACCAGCTCTTGACGGGTCAGTTCCTCGACCAGCGCCGCTTCCTCGATCTGCAACTGTGCATCCAGATCCTCGGACTGCCCCTGATAAGCTGCTTGCGAGAGTTCTTGCGCCGAGCGCGCCTGATACAGACTGACCTGGCGAGCCTGGTAGGGCGCCTGCCGAGCCTCGAATTGCGACTGGTATTTTTGGGCCAGATAGCGCTTCCAAAAATCGCGTTCAACCAGCGCCTGGAATTCTTCGGGGGAGTTGTCCAGGGCCGAAACCTGAGCTTGCGCGCTATCGAGCATTTCGCTCGAAACATCGCCCAGACGGATAAACCGCACACGCTGGGGCTGACCGGGTAAGCCAAGACGATCCTTGAGGCCAAAGCGGTAGGCCAGCTTGATCTCGACCTCTTCCAGCTGTGCAATTCGCTCCGCTTTCTGAGCCGAAGTCAGGCCTTCTGTGGCATTGATTGCCGCTGTACGTCGGCTGATATCGGCAAGCGCGATCCTTTCAACGTTATCCAGACGAAACAGCCCTCTGGACAATTTCAGAAGCGCTGCGCCTTGCTGCCCCTCCTGTGCCACGCGCCCGGCTCGGTAGACCATGGCCATGACTTCCAGGTTGCTGAACGACAATGCGGCGCGATCGCAGCAGGCCGGTCTTGCCGCCCAATCGAACATGTCCTTGCGCAGTTGCTCGGACTCTGCGTTGGGTTCAGAGAGGGTATCGATCACCTCCCACACACGTTTCTGAAGGTCCATGTAGCCGGCACCGGCAGGCTCAAGGTCAGCCAGTACTCTAAAGAACTGCGTTGACTCTTCCAGGCTGAACAGACTGTCCCACTGAGTTTTCCTGAGCGCCGCTTGATCGGCCGGCAGGCCTGTGGTCCAACGCTCCAGAGCGGCTTGCCCGTCAGCCCCAACACCAGCCTGCGCACCTTGGCCACCACCTTGCGCGCCAAGCGCCCGGTATTCGAACACTTGTCCCCCCGGTTGTTGTCGCAATTCCTGCCACAAGTCGGGGTGTTCACGTAAAAGACGGGCCCAGTAGTCGTCCAGTTGCTGGCGGGTCTGCACCGACAGTGGATTGCCCTGAATGTGAGTGACGTTATTGAGGCGGGCTACCTGCTCCAGGCGTTCAGCGGGCGGTGCAATAACACTGTCCGGGATGGTGACGAGCCGATTGCGACTCAGATCAATGACGTCCAGCGCAGGTTGTTCAGCGAGCCCGGTTGGCCAGGTTTCAATACCGGTCGATCCGAGCGAGAGGCTGCGCAGATCCACCATCCGACTGAAGTCAGGGGTCATGCCCAAAGGATTCTCAAACAGACTCAAGGCTCGCAACGACGTTCTCTCTGCCAGTATCCGAGCCGTATCAGGGGTCAGTCGAATTCGATTACGTTGCAGAAACAAACGGGTCAACCCCTCCAGTTCACCCAATGCCCGGGGTATTTCTGTCAACTGGTTACCCGACAGATTCAACCAACGCACACCGCGGTTTCGCTGCAAGAAAGCCTCCGGCGTGACGATCAGCCCCATATCGCTCAAGTTGAGAGAGCCTACGTGACTGAAATCGGCATCAAGCTCAGGCAGGTTCGGCAAACTCAGGCCGCTGAGGTTCAGCTCATGGCCAATCGGGCTGCCGTCACGGGCGAGCACCTGGGGCGTGCGCCTCTGCCAGCACCTGACAATACGACTGGCGGCCAGGTAACGTTCATCCCTGAGGTTGCGGTTGGCCCGGTTGTTCAAATACACGTATCGTTGCGGCTGCTCGCCCGAATACGCCCACTCGGACAACTGGCTTTCCAGCCTGACCAGCTCCACCTCGCGTCCGCTCACCAGTGTTTCTATTTCAGCCTCGGATCCCAGACCGCGAAAATAGTCGTCGACCTGGCCAAACGTTGTATCGGGGTACAGTGCTCGATACCGGCGATACAAGGGCGGGTTAACTTCAAATGCGCCTTCCAGCGAGTCTTCCAATAGTTCAGGGCGGGTCTGCATCAACTGCTGCCGATAGTCCCTGAGCCGTCGCGCGCTCGCGTGAGAAAATGGATTGCCTTCCAGCAGCGTGACCCGATTCACCCTGGCGACCGCCTCGACCTGATCGTCAGGTGGGGATAGAAACGCCTCAGGCACCTTGCGTAACTGGTTGTCGCGCAAATCCACGGTGCGCAGCCCGGGTTGATCTCGCAAACCAACGGGCCATTGGGTGATTGCTGTCCCACTCAAGTCAACTTCCCTCAACCGGGGCATAGCACTGAAATCCGGTAATCGACCGAGCGGGTTGTAGTGCAACCAAAGCACTTCAAGCGCACTCAGCCCGCCCAGCATACCGGCGCTCTGTTCGGTCAGAACGATGGCGTTAGCGCTCAGGTTCAGATTGGTCAGGCCTGGCATCTGGCCGATAATGTCCGGCACGGAGGTGAGAGGCTCCCGACCACGGGTGATGGTCAACCACTTGAGGTTGTTAAACCCCTTGAGGAACGAATCAGCTGTCTCCTTGAACCACGGCCCGTTGATTATCAGCCTTTCGATATGACCGAAACTCGCGCTTAACGCTGGCAGTTCTACCCGGCTGTCGATTCTCAGGCCTACTGCGGTTTGCCGGCGCCAGCAGCGCTTTATCAGGTTGGCAACGTCGGTGTGCGCTGTTGTTCTCGTCTGCCCCGCTGGGGAGCGATGCTCATGAACCCAGGCCTTCAGCTCGCGTTTCAAGGTGGCATACTCGGCTTCGAGTCGGGTCAGTGAACCACGCGCATCAGCCCCCAGCGACTGCAAAAACTGCTCGATATCGGCGTCTTTGAAATCGGGATACAACTTGCGAACCCGTGCCCGGCCGGTTCGAAAAAAACTCACGACCTCCTGCCCGGTAGGCAAGGGGTAACCGCCACCGCCAAGCAGTTTGATGCCAGGCTCGAAGGAAGGTCTGAGTTCTCGATGTTCCAGCAATACAGCCCTGAACGCCTCGCGTGACAAGGGTGTCTGTTGCACGACCTGCTTGAGCCTTGCAGCCTCCTGCGCCGTGAACCCCAGCGACATGCGCTCGTCGGGCGACAGCGCTTGCAACACCGCCCAATAGAAGTCTGCAGAAGCCTCCTCTCCATAGAGACCGTTTTCACCTGACACCAATACTTTACGAACCGACCCATCCGGTGCACCGATCGAGTCCAGCAGCCGCCCTGTCGTCGAATATTCACGCAGTTCGACACGGATGCCCGCTGGCCAGCCAGGCAGATTTTCCAGGCTGCGAAGGGCCAGCCGTTCGCTGTCCAGGTTGGCGGATGCCTCAAGGTAGAACCCTTCATAGGCCCGTGCCACGCGCACCTCTTGCTGACACCAACGAGCCTGCTCATACAGGGTTTGCGGCAACGGCCCGGGCTTGCCGATTTCACTCAACTGCTCGGTGTTCATCCCCTCGGCGATTCGTCTTGCAACGACAGCGGGCAGCTGCGCAAAGAAATATTTGATCCGTTGTTCGGCGGGGCCGGTGGTGGTGTCCTGCGCTCGATAGAGGGACTCGAACAGCGTGGCCTTGCTGCGGTGCGCCGCATGGGCGATCTCCTTGCGCAGGGCCGTGGCTCGCGCGCCCAGCGAGGACCCCGACTCACCTGGCGCGTGGGTGAGATCGACACCTTGCGCCTCAAGCACATCCAGCAGCGACTCAAGCAACTTGCCCCTGGCCAGTTGCTGATCAGTCGCCACGATAACCAGTCGTCTGGGGGAAGCGCCGGCTGGCAGCGGGTCCTCCCAGAGAATGTTCGACTGACTGTCCATCACCCGCAGTGGCAGTGTATCCGGCAGCAGGTCTTGTGCGCGCATGATCTGAAACTGCAATCGCGTATCAGCCTTGGCAAAAACGGTCGGATCGTCGCTGCGGATCTGTGCCTTGAAGGTCTCGATGTCCTTATCGATCCGAAAGCGTGTGAGCGTATCGGTCAGCAGCGCCGATGGCGGTTCCTGTTCGACATGGGTGCGACGCAATTGATCATGCTCGACACCACTGGCCACGCGAATCTGTTCCAGCTGCGAATCGGTGAAGGTGTCCGTGCGATAACCCAGTCTGCGCATCAGCGTCGGGCCTTCCCAGGTCAGTGGTTCTTCGCCTTCATGAAGCCATGCGCCCGCACCATTGTGCTCGACAACAGGGGTGTAGGCGTCGGCACGCCCAGGGTGCTGGATTCGTCGGTCACCCGAAAGAGGGTCTTCCTTGACCACGTAGAGCTGATCACCCAGCGGCAACACTTCCTGATCTGCCACAGCGTGCAAGCCCAGTTCGTTCGGCATAGAGTCCACCGGCAGCCGGACTTTTGCCTGATACGGCGTCAGGTCGGGCTTCCACAGCCGGGTTGTGCCGTCCGGAAGCCGAACCGGCTTCAGACTGTCGACAAAAGGCGACGCCCTCACCCCTTTCAGAATTCGTCCCCCGGCGACCATCCCCCCCATCAGCGCAAGGTTCTCAGCCACGTCGCTCAGATGGGCCCAGGCTTCTTCGCGGTCGCCTTCGCCCCATTCGATGGCCCCCTCCAGCGTTTCATACATCAGTTGGCCCGCCATCACGGCGAGCATGACCTCGCCCAACACGGGCACAAACATCGATACCCCGTTGAGCACTGCCAGCCCGCCCTCGAGCAGATGCGCGATCCGGTCAGCACGGGTCTTGGCATCGGCATCGGCGGTCGGGACCGCCTGACTGCGGGCGTCGGAAAAGAGCTTGTCCCGCGACCGCTGATAAAGCTGTGCCCACGGGTCACCGTTCTCGGCCCAAAGCCCTTCCCTGCTGCCAAAGGTCACATGCATGTCCACCTCGGTCAGCGGTTCACGCGGCACCGGTTTTGCGGGGGGCAGTTCGTTGGGCAGTAACAGGGAGCCCAACGTTCCCGTTACTGCGGGCAGAACAAACCCGGACATGATGGGCGGACGAAACACCGCCAAAGGATCGGCAGGTGCGTCAGCGACTTTCTGTGTGAAACGATTGAAAAAGTAGGGGCGGTCCTTGTAGTCAAGGAACTGACTCAAAAACCGTTGATAGGGGGTTGGGCGGCCATCGGTGTTCCCAGCCGATGTGTCGGGTGCCAGCAACTGTCGGGTCAACTCTTTTTCAATCGATTGCCCTTCAGCGTATTTCTTCAAAGGATGTTCGGGGTCGTGAGGGATGTAAAGAATGACTTCCTTGAGTCCATACGTGTACTTTTCGATCGTCGAGAAGGCCAGACAGCCCGTGAGTACCCGGCGCATCACGACCGGCTCCCAGAACCAGACCGGGGTGTTGCCGTTCATGACTTTTTGTTCGCCGGCAATCACCGACAGGATGATGTTGTAATCATTCTGGTCAATATCCTTTTTAACCAACGCTATGTAGGCGGCTGATTTCAACGCGCCTTTCTGGCACCCGATGAACTTGCGGGACAGAAAAGCTTCAGCGACGGGTTCGCCAGACTTCAAGAAGGACGTGAGGTAGTCCTGGTATTTTTGACCGATATCCAGCGTGCGGCACAGAGCGGTAAAGTGCTCGACCGTCAGCGTGGTGGTGATGGGTTCAAACTGTGCGGCCGGGTTCGGTCTGGTCACAAAACCCGACGAAGCATCGAACGCCCCTCCTTTACATTCGAACGCTTCAAAGTTGTGTAAGGCCGCGTCCAGAAGCGACAGGGTCATCACCTCGAAGGTACTGACCTTGATACCCAGCGCCCCCACTGTCAGCGGCTTTTTCAGCCTCAGGAAAGTGGTATTGACGTCCAGGTGGACGTTGTATTGTTCGGACAAGGCCTTAATCAGCAGCGGCTCGGCAAACGCCGCAATACCTTCCATCCTGGACATGATGGTGTCCAGTGCGTTCTGCGATTTTAGGCTCGCCTCAGTCAGGCGCTTCATCTCTTTGTACTGTTCGGCCGAAGCGTTTTTGTACCAGAGCGGGATCTCCACAGAAGCGCCCCGCAAAGCCGCTCGTCGCTCGGGCGAGGCCAGGATCAGCCAGTCCGGGATGGCACTTTTTAAAATCTCGGTATTGGGTCCATATTCTTCAACGGCTAACGACTCCGAATGATCGGTGCCGTTGCTTCCTTGCAACGCAGTCATCACATAATCCTGTTTATTGATGAATTGCTTCGGCGCTCTCGATGCGAAGCACTACGTCTTCGCATCGAAGCCAAAACATTGAGTTATCAGCTATCCGACGCGACCGAAAACGGAATTTCAACGCGTTGGAGTTTTGCCCGGTCCATAGCTTCCTGGGTCAGTTGCAGCAGCAAGCTTTCACGCTCGCTTTTAATCAGAGCCAGCTCTTGTGCATAAGCCTCGTCTGTCATGACCTGACCGGGAGCGAAAGCACTTTCCGGCTGGCCGAGTTCGGCGGCCAGCACGCGGATTTGCTCCTTCAAACGGGCCCGTTCCTCCAGTGACAGGTTCGCGCTGTCGGCTCGTTCATCCAGGGCTGTCTTGAACTCGGTCGTGGCGACCGTCTTGCGATCAATCGCCCTGAAGCGTGCCCGGTTCGAACGCTCTACAAAGGACTTCCAGAAGGGTTGCTCGGCAATCGAGTTACGCAGCAGATCGCCCTCCTCCAGCCCCAGAACCCGTTGATAGGCATCCTCGATCATTTCACTGGTGACGCCTGCGATCTTGCGAAACTGCATGCCGCGCGCCTGCCACGGCAGGTCCAGCCGTTCCGCCAGATCCGTCATGAAGGCCAGGTGAACCTCGACCTCATCAATGGTACCTGTGACATTGCGCGCGGCGTCCTCACGTCGAAACCGCTCACCCGCCGCCTCGCGCGCCACGATGTGGCGTTTAGCGATTCGCTCGATTTCATCCAGCCGTGACTTGCCCTTTGCCAGGCTCACCAGCTCAGCCTCGATCAAACCGTTGTTACCTAGCGCCAACGCTTCGTGAACCAGCACCTCCACACCCATGACGTTGAAAAGCTGTGTCGCACCGTCGACGCAGTTGGATCGTACGTTGGCCTCCCTGAAAAACTGTTCTCTTAACGGGGTGTTCTCAGCCATGGTGTCCAGCATTCGCCAGACCTTGGCCGTCAAATCGGCGCGATAGGCCTTGCTGGCGGTGAAGTCGGCGGACAGGGTCAGGGCGTCGAGTTCTTCGAAAAAATCTTTCGAGTTGAGTTCATCCTCAACCTCGTTCCAAACCTTTTGCTTGTTTACCCACTCAGGCCGGGTCAAGCCTTCCTCCCAGTGGATACTGGTGAGCACGCCTGTGGGCGGGTAAGGACGTTCAGGGTCCATGCCCACCGACCGAACGTAGTCTTTGAGAATTTCCAGATTTTCAGCTGACATCCATGCGGGCTCACGATTGAGCCACGTACGCCCCAACAGCTCGGCATGCCACGTGCCCGGAGCTACCTGCGGAATGTCCGTCAACACGTTGTGGCGTAGATCCAGGAAAAAGTGCCGAAACCGTGGCCGATCAAAAAGCCCGGGCGGCCACGTACTGGCCCCTGTGTTAGTCAGCACCAGGGTATGCAGGTCAGGCATGCGACTGATGTTCGGCAACAACCCCAACGGGTTTTCACCCAGGCGTAAACGGATCAGTCGCGTACGGTTTTTGAGCATCTGGTGATCGATGATGTTAAGCACGATCCGGTTGTTCGTGAGATCCAGGTCTGTCAGGTGCGGCATCTCGGCGATGCTCGATGGCACCGCCGTCAGCCTGTTCCGAGACAGGTCCAGCACGCGCACTTTGCGAAAGGACTGAAAGAAAGGTTTCTCGATATTCGATAACCCTGTGTTGCTTAACCACAGACACGTGACGTGATCGAAGCTGGCTGCCAGTTTGGGCATACCGTCAATGTGCAGGTACACATTGAAGTTGCTCAGGTCCAGTGTCTGCCCAAGAACGTTCCCGTACGCATCCAGGTGCCTGGGGCCGGTTCGCTGCCAGCACTGTCTGATCTTTTGGGCGAGGGTATTCCTGGCCTTCCACTCGGAAACGCCACTGGGGCTAAAACGAAAATCCCGGGTCGGCCCGTTCACCCAGCGGGTCAGCGTTGAAACCATCTGGTTGAATTCGATCTCAAGCGCTTGGATCTGTAGCCCCACCGGCACGTTTTGCTGGCGCAAGGTCTCTATAAAGGTATCGAGCTCTATGTCCGTGAGTGACGGATAAAGGCTGCGCACCCGAAGCCGTGTCGTCATGTCCCTGGACACGCGTCGATAGCCGTCCATGCCCCCGAGCAACTTCATGGTTTGCGGATCGTAAGTCGGTTTGCGAATCGGATGTTCAAGCAACGTCGGCGCAAACTGATCATGGCTCAGGGGTGAGCGCTGGACATCAAGCTTGAGCCGAGCCCCCTCCGAAATGCCATACCCCAACGCATTGCGCTGTGCATCAGGCAGGGCATGCAAGACTGAAGTGTAGAACTCATCGACACCGTGCAGATGCTGATCATCCGCATCCCGCGTCTGGTAGCGCCCGTCCTCCTCGAGAATCAGCACCCTGCGGATGGGCGCACTTTCCGGGCCCACGCTGGCGTGCAGTTTCCCGTTGAACCCCAGTTCGCGAATTTCGATACGAACCTCGTCGGACCAGCCTGGCAGGCGGGCCAACGAGCCCAGTTCGAGCCTGCGCGAGTCGGCACTGGCCAGCTCCTCGAGATAGAGGCCCTCATAAGCACGGTTCAATCGCACACGGTCGCGCACTTGTCGGGCCTGTTGACGCAAGCGCAGCGAGAGGCGCTGTTTCTCGGCCAGGTGTTGCAGATCCACAGGCTCGGCATGGTCGAGCAATTCCTGTGCGGCGCTGGCGGGCAGCTCTGGAAAATCACCGAGGAGCAACCGTACCCGTGGGTCGCTGGAAACATCGCGTTTTTTGTACAGCGCTTCGAACAGACGTTTTTTTTGCTTCCCGGCCTGCATGGCCAACCGCCTGTGCAGGGCATCGATGCGCGTCGGTGTATCAAGTGCGATCCCATTGCCCAGCAGATCGCGAATCTCGGCTTCGTCCAACGACTCAATCACCCGCTCAGGCAGTTTCCCGGCCGCCAGCTCGGAACGGTTGATCTTGATCGTCATAGAGCCAGAGGCCATTGCATTGCCGTGTTTGACCGAGGCCCCGGTACGATCCTGTGCCTCAAAAACCTCAACAGCCCGGTTCTCAAGCCAGCGCGGTAGTTCGACCATGGCCGCAGCCTCAAAGCCGATCATCTCGTCTGGAACCTGATTCGCCAGGATGTGCTGCGGGAATCGTTCCGCATCGGCGTAGGTATTGAAGCGCATGACGGTATCGCGCAGTAGCGCGGGCGGGGTTTCATGCTCGACGTGCAACCGGCGCAGCAGGTTCTCGTTTATCCCGCTCACTCGCTGGATCCTGCCCAGTGTCTGCGCAGAGTATCCGTCCAGTGTGGTGTCCATGCGCTGCATCAACCGTTTCGCTTCCCACTCCAGCGGCCGCTCGCTCTCGACCTTCCAGGCGCCGGCGTTGTTGTGCTCCACCAGCGGTTTGTAGGCCGTGCGGCGCTGCGTATGTTCCAGTCGATGCTGACCCGTCGCCGGGTCCTGGCTCACCTGATAGTTTTTTTCCTCCAGCCGCAGCCACTGCTTGCCGCCTTGTTCATACAGGCCGATGTCGTTGGGTACGGCATTGGCGGGCAGTGACGCCGGGTGCGCATAAGGTCCGAGGTCGGGTTTCCACAGGCGGGTCTTGGCGCCGGGCACTTCCACCGGTTTCAAGCTGTCGACCAGGGCGCTGGGTTTTACCGCCGCCGCGGCCCCCCGAGGCAGTACGTGCCCGGCCCCCATCAGCGCCAACTGGGCAAAGTTGATCAGCACCCCGTTGATGTGGGACGCCGCCTCTTCCCGGTCGCCCTTGCTCCAGTCTTCGAGTCCCTCCACCAGTTCGTCGGCGATCTGCGCAACCATCAGCCCCAACATGACTTCACCCAGCACGGGCACCAACATCGCAACAAAATTGAAAACGTTCCAGCCAATGTCTAGATAGCTGGTCAGGCGCTTCCAGCGTGTCGTTGCATCTTCATCGCCGGTCGGCACCGCGATGACGCGCGCATCGGCGATGGCTTTATCGCGTTTGTCGACATACAGCCATTGCCACAAATCCCCGGCAATCAGGTTGGTGATGGGCTCTGCGGTGGGATTTTCGACTGCGGTTTCCCGCCACCAGGGGCCCATGTCCAACGGCTCGCGTTGCTGCCAGACAACGCGCGACAGCCGCTCTGTGACCCGGGCGAAGAATTTGCCCTTGTCCTTTTGCCTCACGAAGCGGCTGAAAAACGCCTGATACTGCGTATCGCGAAGCTGACTAAGCAGCTCTTTCATGAAGTCGGCGAGCGAGTTGTACTCTTTCAGCGGATGCAGGGGATCGTCCGGCACGTAGGCAATCACCTGTCCATCCAGGTGACTTTGCTGATAGATATCTTCGCGGCGCAGCATGTCCTCGCGGACACCGGCAGGACCGTTGGCCAAAAACGACTGCAACAGTTTGTACTGGTCGTATTCACTGCCCGGCAACACCGGTATGCGTCGCGACCAGTCACTCCAGAACTTCAGACCGTCGGGCGTCAATGCATCGACCAACGGCTTGAGCCTGGACGGCTGACTCACCGCACTGAACAACACGATGCCGTGCAACGGGAAGCCCATCAGTGATAGCCGATGCCTGTGCAGCGGCTGATCATGAAACGTGATATCGCTCTTGTCATCGCGCACGTGTTGAAGTTTACCGTACGCATATTCGCTGATATCTTTTTTCAAGTAAGCCATCAACGCAGCCAGGTTAAAAGTGGCCTTCTCCGCAGCCACCGCATTTTGTTCCAATAACTGCCTGGCCTTCGGGTCGGGCGGCATCAGGATGCTTTTTATATGGGTCTGATACTGCGCACCCAGGTCCAGATTCCGACACAGCGTGGCGACTTTCGCGGTGGTCATCGCTCTTTCAAGTTTTAACTCCCCTTCGACAGCCATCGAATACACACCGGAACCGGTCCTGAAATGATCTTCAGAAGTTTCCGGTTCTTCGAAGTTATGCAACGCCGCCTCCAACAGCGTGGATTCGCGCAGATAACTAACGCCACGGTCGATCACCAAGAGAATCTTGTCCGGCACATACAGCTTCAGCGTCAGCTCGCTGACGTCGACACTGGTGTTGAAATTCGACCTGATAAGCGCCGAAAGCAGGGGTTTGGCAAATGCCTGGATGTCCTGTTGCAGATTTTCCAGAGGGCCGTCCACCTTCGCTTGTGAGCGCCAGCGCTCTTCAACCAGTTCCTTGAGGTAGTGCCGATTGAGGCTGGACGCATTCATGTACCAATCGGGAAAGTATGTTGCACTTGCAGTGTCGAGTGATACCAGCCGGCTTATGGGCGCTTCTTTTATTGCGCGGGGAAGTGCCTGGATAATACGTTCGTAGTGAATACCTTTATTTGTTACTGGATTAATCAACTCTTGTTCAACGCCTTCCAACTCTTTTAATTCAGACATTATGTGACAACCAAAGATAACGATAGGAGTTATCAGCTTAAACGGTGTCGCCTAAAACAAAAGTCTAAAAAACTGCTGCGTCCCTCGCAAAAAAAGGCCGAAAGGCTTCGAATGAATCGTCGTAAAAAATAACTAAATACCACCTCAGCCACACAACTTGACTACCCCCCGAAAATACCCGACGCACAAACTAAATATAAAAACTTTTTGAGCTCGCTCTGCGTCTCTGCGTCGATTGATTCAAGTTCTGCGTTGTACTGCGCCTCGGTCATCACCTTGTCAACACATCGAGGCAGGCACTTTCCCTGTGCTTGCAGGTGGGGAACGACAAAGGCGCCAGGATGCGCCACACTTTATGACTATCACTGCCCAGCAAGGTCATCGGCCATGCGCCTATCCGAATTCATCGTGCAACACGTGAATCGCATCGTTGATGAGTGGGAGCAATTCGCCAAAGCCATCGCACCTGACATCGACTTAATGAGTCGGGCGATCCTGCGCGACCATGCAAAGTCGATTCTTCTGGCCGCATCACGTGACATGACGACCGCCCAGACCGCCAGCGAACAAGCCGCCAAGGCCATGGGCGAAGGCCCGGAGAAAACCCCGAGCCTGGATGAAGCCGCGGCCAGCCACGGTGAGCTCAGGCACACCGTTGGATTTGATCTGGTGCAGATGACCTCCGAATTCCGCCATCTGCGCGCCTGCGTGATTCGCCTGTGGGTCAACGGCCTGGAGTCGCCCGACCTGGCCTATTTCCAGGACATGATTCGCTTCAACGAGGCCATCGACGAAGCCCTGGCCGAGTCCACCGCGGCCTACGCCGAGCAGGTCAATCGTTCGCGGGATATCTTTCTGGCCATTCTCGGCCATGACCTGCGCGCACCGTTGCAGGCCGTGAGCATGTCCACCGAGATGCTGCTGCGCAAAACCAAACTGGATGCTGATGCGCTAACCTACGTTTCGCTCATCACGAGCGGTGCGCGGCATATGGCCGTGATGGTCAGTGATTTGCTGGCGTTCGTGCGCAGTCGTCTGGGCACCAGTCTGCCCATTGAGCCTGCGCCCATGGATCTGGCCAGCGCCGCACAGGCCGCCATCGATGAAGCCTGCGCCGGACAGCCCGACTGCACTGCAACCTTGAATGTTCGAGGGGATACTCAAGGGGAATGGGATCGTGGGCGGCTCGATCAGTTGCTGCAAAACCTGATCGGCAACGCATTGCAGCATGGCGCCAATAAACGCCCGGTCACCTTGAGTATCACGGGCGGCGAAGAGCAGGTGATCTTGACCATGCACAACTATGGCGAACCGATTCCCGAAGCCGCGATCAGCACCATTTTCGATCCGTTGGTACGCAGCTCCAGCGAGGAACTGGGTGGCCCCTCGACCAGCCTTGGTCTGGGCTTGTTTATTGTCAAGGAAGTGGTCATTGCCCATCAGGGAACCATCGAAGTCAGTTCCAACGAGGCAGACGGCACGACGTTTACGGTGGTGTTGCCCAAGCGCTCGCGGCCTACGCAATCCCTGTAGGACGGTTGGTTTTTTCTGACAGGTATTGAGGGTTGCGTTGGTTGAGGGGCGTGGATAATCTTCGCGGGTCGCTGCCAATTCAGCGACCGGTTTTGACAGACCGAATAGAATCAAGGCATGCAAGTGCCGCTATGTGAACAGTTGGCACTTTTTTTGTGTCCGCCGTTCCGTATTATGGCGGCTGTGCGTGGGGCACCTTCGGGTGCGCCGGGTTCCTTGATCCTCGGTCTGTCAACCCGCGTACAGCTGCCACCCATTCTTGTTTGACAGCAGGTAGTGGCAGCTCCATTTGATCAAGGAGCTTCACTATGAAAAAGATCACCCCCGATCCCCCTGAAACCCCAATCGTTTCCCCCTACGAATCACTCGATTCCAAAAAGCTCCACGAGGCTGCTGAACGGGCCCTCGATCATCACTTGAAGCCGTCACTCGACAACCTCCGCAGCTCCGATACCCCTACGACGAATCTCTTCACCGTCTCCACCCACATCGACACCGAAAGCCTGCTGGCCAACGCCTCCGAGACGCTGGCGTCGGCCAATGCTATCGCCTGCAACCTGGCCTTCGACCTTGAAGGCGCGCACCGCAGCGTGGCGTTGGGGATTTATCAGATGATCGAGTTGGGCAAATTGCTGGTGGATCAGGCGTTGGAGCAGGTGGATCAGCGGGGATGTTCGGGCAAGGGGTAGAGCGTGGGCTTGTCAGGTAAACCATCGTTGAATTGAAGACCATCGCGAGCAAGCTCGCTCCCACATGAGTTCTATGCTGTTCACATTATCGCGGACTCACTTAGATCCCCTGTGGGAGCGAGCTTGCTCGCGATAGCGGCCTCAAGGTCAACAATGGTCTCGGATCACTCCACCACCAAACGCCCCAACCGCTGTTTGAGCATCTGATTCTCGGCCCGCAGTTGCTGGACCTCCTCGAGCAGGTTCAGGGCCAGGGCGACCCCTTCCCATTCGAGTTCCAGGTCCCGACGCAGCTTGACCGCGCGCTTGGCCACGGCCAGTTCGTAGTCGGTAAAACGCCAATCCTTGGGCGCCTTGCCCTGAGGTTCGAGGATGCCGTGTTCGACGATTTCGATTACGTAGGCAGCCGACAAGTCAGTCACCTCACAGAATTCTTCCATGTCCAGCAGCTGAACGATCAGGGTACTGCTCATGATCAGTTACTCCTTCTCTCTAATCAAAAGTGCTCTCTTGGGTTAAACGCGGCTTTCTCCGCCAGTTCCTGCCACAACGCCTTGATCTCGTCGTTGCTGTGTTTAGGCATGACCGCTTTCAATTGCACAAACAGAAAACCACGGTGGCCAGCCTTGTGCTGCAGACCGTGGCCTTTGACGCGCATGCGCTGGCCGTTCTGGCTGCCTGCCGGAACTTTCAGATGGATCTTGCCGGTCAGGGTCGGCACCGCCACTTCAGCGCCCAGCGCCAGCTCCCAAGGGGCCAACGGCAGGGTGACGATCAGGTTTTCACCTTCGACATCGAACTTCGGATGCGGTGCGAAACGGATGGTCAGGTACAGGTCGCCATTGGCCCCTCCGCCCACGCCCGGTGCACCCTGGCCTTTGAGGCGGATACGTTCGCCGTCGGTCACGCCGGCCGGAATCTTCACATTCAGGCTTTTACTGGTATTGCTGACGTGCTGGCCGGCGGCGTTGTACTGCGGCACCTGGAAGCTGACCTTTTTTGACTCGGCCGACAGGGTTTCCTCAAGAAAAACCGGTAATTCCATTTCCACGTCTTGTCCTCGACGACCGGTACTACGGCCTGATTGTCCACCACTGAAACCACCGCCGCGCGAGCCAAAGATCGAACTGAAGAAGTCCGAAAAGTCGCCGCCGTCCTGACCGCCGAAACCACCCGCGCCGCCACGCCCCTGCCAGCCCGGCGGGCCCTGGAACGGCTGACCATGCTGGCCGTATTTGCGCAGGTCGTCGTATTCGGCGCGCTTGTCGGCACTTTTCAGCGCCTCATAGGCTTCGGACGCGTCCTTGAATTTGGACTCGGCGTCCTTTTCCTTGCTGACGTCGGGGTGATACTTGCGCGCCAGCTTGCGGTACGCAGCTTTGATCGTTTTGTCATCCGCGGTCGGTTCTACACCGAGAATCTTGTAATAGTCTTTGAAGTCCATCGAGGGAATCACCATCCGTTATCGATATCGCGCAGCCAGGCACAGCATGCTCTCTTTGGCAGCGTTTGGATTGACCGATCTCAATCGTGTGACCGAGCGGCCCATCGGAAATTCATCGGCAGCCAGCACCGGCTTTTTTGATCGCGCGGGGGCTACCAGGCCCATGCCTGCAAGTTTGGGGTCCAAGGATAGTCTTTCAAGGCACTTATCGCTGCGATTTAGCGGATAGTCGGCCTACGATTCTTCGCCGCACTGACATACACTGCGCGGCCGTTTTTTAACCGGAACTCGAAAGACATGAAAGACGCATCTCCAGCTCGTGCCTGCGGCATCGACTTCGGCACGTCCAACTCCACTGTCGGCTGGCTGCGCCCGGGCATGGAAACGCTTATCGCGCTGGAGGACGACAAGATCACTCTGCCATCGGTGGTCTTCTTCAATATCGAGGAACGCCGCCCGGTCTATGGCCGGCTGGCGCTGCACGAGTACCTGGAAGGCTACGAAGGCCGGCTGATGCGCTCGCTCAAGAGCCTGTTGGGCTCCAAGCTGATCAAGCACGACACCAGCGTGCTCGGCACGGCCATGCCGTTCAAGGATCTGCTGGGGTTGTTCATCGGCCAGCTAAAGAAACGCGCCGAGGCGACCGCCGGTCATGAATTCGAAGAAGTGGTGCTCGGCCGCCCGGTGTTTTTTGTCGACGATGATCCGATGGCCGACCAGGAAGCGGAAAACACCCTGGTGGACGTGGCACGGGCTATCGGCTTCAAGGATGTGTCCTTCCAGTACGAACCGATTGCCGCTGCCTTCGACTATGAGTCGACCATCGAACGCGAAGAGCTGGTGCTGATCGTCGACATCGGCGGTGGTACTTCGGACTTCTCGCTGGTGCGCTTGTCCCCGGAGCGCCGCGCCATAGACCACCGCCAAGACGACATCCTCGCCACCGGCGGTGTGCATGTGGGCGGGACTGACTTCGACAAGCAGCTAAGCCTGCAAGGCGTGATGCCGCTGTTTGGTTACGGTAGCCGGATGAAGAGCGGCGCCTACATGCCCACCAGCCAGCACATGAACCTGGCGACCTGGCACACCATCAACTCGGTCTACTCGCAGAAATCCCAGATCGCCTTGGGCAGCATGCGCTACGACATCGAAGACACCGGCGGTATCGACCGTCTGTTCAAGTTGATAGAGCAGCGCGCCGGGCACTGGCTGGCGATGGAAGTGGAAGAAACCAAGATCCAGCTGACCCATGCCGAAAGCCGCCATTTGCCGCTTGATCGCATCGAGCCAGGTTTGAGTGTGGAGTTGAGCCGGGCGCTGTTCGAGTCGTCCATCGATAACCAGCTGGAGCGCATTCGCAACAGCGTCACCCGGTTGCTCAACGATGCCGATGTACGCGTCGATCAGGTCGATACGGTGTTCTTCACCGGCGGTTCGAGCGGCATCCCGGCCCTGCGCCAGAGCGTCTCGGCGATGCTGCCAAACGCGCGGCATGTTGAAGGGAATATCTTCGGTAGCATCGGCAGCGGTCTGGCGATCGAAGCGAAGAAGCGTTACGGCTGATTTAGCGCAGATCGTTCCCACGCTCTGCGTGGGAATGCATCCTGTGACGCTCTGCGTCACGACTGCAAAGGGACGCGGAGCGTCCCGGGCGGCATTCCCACGCGGAGCGTGGGAACGATCAAACGATCAGCCTCCGCGTTAAACCAACTCCAACTGCTTCAACTCACTCTTCAGATACGCGTAATAAATCGGCCCAGCCACCACTCCCGGCAGGCCGAACGCGGCTTCGAACACCAGCATCGCCAGCAGCAACTCCCAGGATTTGGCACTGATCTGCCCGCCGACGATCCGCGCGTTGAGAAAGTATTCCAGCTTGTGGATAAAGATCAGGTAGCCCAACGCTGCCACCGCCACCCAGATCGACAGCGACAAACCGACGATGGTGATCAAGGTGTTCGACATCAGGTTACCGATGACCGGTAGCAGGCCGAGCAGGAAGGTCAGCACGATCAAGGTTTTGGTCAACGGCAATTTGATCCCGAACATCGGCAGGATCAGTGCGAGAAAGATCGCAGTGAACGTCGTGTTGAGCAGGGAAATCTTGATCTGTGCGAAGACGATATTGCGAAACGCCTGTACCAACAGGTGCAACCGATCAAACAACGCCGCCGCCAGCGGTTTGCGCTTGGTGAGGTCCGGCGCCCGCTGCAAGGCAATGATCGCACCGAGCACCATGCCGATCAGCAGTGTCACGAACATGTGCGCCGCGTCCTTGCCAACCAATTGCAGATCGCTCAGATGCTTGGTCACCCATTCGCCGATGGCCACGCGAAATTCCGCCGCGCTGGCCGGTAGATAAGCATCGATAAACGGCGGCAACTGGCCGCGCGCCCTGTCCACTACGCCCATGAATTTGTCCAGGGAAGCCCCAGGATTTTCCGCTTCATGTAGTAGAAAACTGATGGCCCCGGCAAAAATCAGCGTCAGTACGCTGACCACCAAGGTGCCGAGCAATGCCACCGCCAACCAGCGCGCCCGACGCCCTTCGATGAGCCGTTGCAGTTGCGGGGTGAGCATGTTGACCAGCTCGAACACCAACAAACCAGCGAGCAGGCTCGGCAACAGCCGTAGTGGCAAGACCAGTAACAAGCCGCCAAAAATGATCACCCAACTGAAGTACAACAGATGACGCTGAGAAAACGTTGGCATACAGCCTCAAAAACGAACGGCGTTAAAGGGTTGGCAGTCTGCCAGCGTTCTGGCGCCAACACTAGGGATTGAGGGTTTCCACCAAACATAGAATCTCCCACATCCGACCGCGTATTGGCGTCGACATGTGGAAGCCCTTTAATGCCCGGTTATTTTTTCTTCAGGCAATCGCTCATGAAGGTTTTGCGCGCATCGCCTTTAAGCGCCTGAGTGGTGGCCGTGGCGTTGCAGGTTTTCATCTTCTCTTGTTGAGGGGTCATGGGTTTGGCTGCTTCTGCTGCCGGTGCGGCTTTGAGACAGGTGCTCATGAAGGCTTTGCGCTCGTCGCCCTTGAGGGTTTTCGCGGTGGCTTCAGCGTTGCAGGTGGTCATCTTGTTCTGTTGGGCAGTCGCCGCAAAACCTTGAGAACAGATCAGCACACCCATCATCAACAAAGGGATACGCAACATCTTCATGGAGTCTTCTCCTTGTTACCGCACCGAGGGGCACGGCCTCTGTCGCAGTGTAGACAACGCTCGTTACACCTTCACCTGTTCTGCAAGCTGGTACGCCGATACTGCTCGGGGGTGCAACCGGCCTGGCGCTCGAACATCGCAATAAACGCCGAGGCGGTGCTATACCCCATGTCGAACGCAACCTCCTGAATACTGCGCTGACTGTCCAGTGCTTCGATGGATGCCACAAAGCGCAGACGCTGACGCCACTCGCCAAAGCTCATGCCCAACTCGCGGACGAATTGCCGGGCCAGGGTGCGCTCGCTGACATGCACCTGGTCGGCCCAATGCGCCAGCGGCCGGTTATCGCCGGGCTCGGCCTGCAAGGCTTCGAGCACGCCGAGCAGACCGGGGCTGCTGGCATAAGGCAGATAGCAGGTATGGACCGGCGCCTGCTGCAATTGGTCGACCAGCACCTGGGCCAGGCGAACGTCGGCCTGATGTTCCGGAATCTTCACGTCGCGAGCGGCGAAGTCCTTGAGGATCGCCTTGAGAATGTCGCTGATGGCCAGTGTGCAGGCTTGCTGCGGCAAGTCGCGGCACAGATTCGGCGCCAGACAAACCGCGCGATAAATGATCGGCTGTGCGCTATAGAAACTGTGTTCGGTATCCGGTGGCACCCACACTGCATATTGCGGCGGCGACATGAAGCGGCGCCCGGCAATCTCCATGTGCATCACCCCAAACGCCGAATACTCGAGAGTGCCCCAAGGATGTCGATGAGCCAACGCATGGCTATGGGCGTCGAAATCGGCGTAGCGGAAGTACACCGGTGTCGGCAAACCGCTGAAATCCAAAAGGTCGATGTGCTTTTTGTTCATGCTGTCTGGATTCAAAGGCGGGTTGTCTGGATCGAAGTATAGGCATTGATCCGGACAGGTGGATAATCACCCCTCATCAACGTTCTGGTTTTTCCCTCATGCAATACGCTTATCCACTGCTGGCCATTTTTATCTGGGCCGGTAATACCGTGATCAACAAACTGGCGGTCGGGGCGATTTTCCCGGCCGAGATCGGTTTCTACCGCTGGCTGCTGGCGGGCATTCTGTTCACACCCTTCATGCTCAAACCGGTGATCACCCATTGGCCGCTGATCCGCCCGAACCTGGGCAAGATCTTTATCCTTGGCGTGCTCGGCATGGCGGTCTATCAAAGCCTGGCCTACTTCGCCGCGACGCTGACCTCGGCCACCAACATGGGGATTATTCTGTCATTGATGCCGTTGATGTCGCTGGCCATGGCGATTGCCAGTCTCGGCCAGCGCCTGACCGCCGGCGCCCTGGCCGGTGCGGTGCTGTCGTTTGCCGGTGTGTTGGTGGTGGTGTCCTCCGGCAGCCTCGGCGCGCTGCTGGAACACGGCGTGAACCTGGGCGATGCGATGATGCTGATCGCCACTCTGGCCTATGCGATCTACAGCACGCTGCTGAAAAAATGGCAGCTGCAGTTGCCGCCGCTGGTGCTGCTCTATCTGCAAGTGCTGGTGGCCGTCGTGGTGCTGTTTCCGCTATTTCTCGCCTCACCGAAAGTCGGTCCGACTCTGCAAAATATTCCGCTGGTGCTGTATGCGTGCCTGCTGGCGTCGATGCTCGCGCCGCTGGCCTGGATGCAAGCGGTGGTGCGGCTGGGGCCGAGTCGTACCACGTTGTTTTTCAACTTGCTGCCGCTGATCACCGCGCTGATTGCCGCCGCGGTGCTCAATGAGCAACTGGCGCTGTATCACCTGGTCGGTGGTGCGTTGACGCTGGGAGGGGTGATTCTTTCGGAGCGTTGGAGGACGGTGTTGGGGCGCAAGGTTAGTGTCGCCTGACAGACCGCTATCGCGAGCAAGCCCGCTCCCACACTAGATCTGCTTTGAGCACCTATTGCGTGCACACCGAAGATTTAATGTGGGAGCGGGCTTGCTCGCGATGAACGATAACGCGGTTAATCTGAAGAAACGCAACTACAAACCCGCCATCTTCAACCGCTGCGCATGCTCGACAAACAACCGGATCGGCTCGGCGCCCTTGCCCACCAGCCCTAGCGATTGGTTGACGATGTCGAAATGATCGAGCGGATACTCATCGCCGATCACCGTGCCCAGATGGGAGCTGTAGCGTCCGACCATCCCATCGCAGTGCCCGGATTCGTGGACGAAGGTTTTGGCAAACAGCCGGCAAGTGCGGTGGGTGCCATCGAACAGGTTACGCCCGCGATCGGTCTTGCCCGGTTGCAAGGTCCCGGACCAGGAGTAATAGCGCACACCGTTAACCACTTCGGCGCCGTGCCCGCCCCAGGTGTCGGGCAAGCCTTGCGGGTATTGACGGTTGAACAGCGCCACACCCACGCTGGTGAGCGATTGGTGTGAAGCGTGGATATCCACAGGCAATTTCGGCCCGCGATAACCGGTTTCCAGGAAGCTCATCAGCGCCCCGATCATTCGCACCACAACGGTCAGCACCCTCCCGAGCGGGGTGTTGCCGGGGTAATGGGTGTGCAGGTAATCCGCCAGCTCCGACCCATGATTGGGCCCCGCCACCGAGGTCACTGAAGCCACCCAGTCCGGGCGCTTCGCGGCAGCATAACGAGCCGTCAGCGCCCCTTGGCTGTGGCCGATCAAATTGACTTTGGCGGCGCCGGTTTCGCGCAGAATCTCTTCGATGCGTATCAACAACTGCTCACCGCGCACCTCACAGGAGTTGAGTGGAGAGACCTGCACTGCAATCACCGTCGCCCCACCACGGCGCAAGGCTGAAACAATCCCGTACCAGTATGGGTAGAGCAGCAAGCGGATAAACCCCAACATCCCCGGGACCAACACCAATGGATAACGCGTGGCGGATTCTTGCGACATAGGCGTGCGTCCCTGAACTGAGCTGAGCTCCCCATCCTAGACGTAATGGCAGGGGAATGAGCCAGCATCGGCAACCAACATGACAAGCCCATGACGCTACTTCTACCCCGACCGTCCATTGAGTCAGGCCCACAGGTAGTCTCCGCCAGGCCATCAATCACCGGGTTGGTTTAACCGTCACCGGGGCCTTGCCCGCCTTCATTTGCTCCAACAACGGCGCGCACTGATTCGGCTCCCCACCGCTCGGCGCTACCAAGGCCAACAAGCCTGCTGCAGGTCCGGCAATCACGCCCAGCGCCACCATTCCCGCGCCGCGCAACATCAACGGCACCCCTTTCACACCGGTATTTGGCTTGATGAATGGCCCGCGCACATACAGCGGCGAACGCAGCGAGAGCAGGCGCATGCCCTTGGACTCAGGGGTGATTGTCAAATCAAGCTGTTCGCTGGCCATGTTGGCCGTGCCGTCGATATAGACGATCGCGTTTTCTGTATCGAAGACGAACAAGCGGGTCGTGGCCAACCCGGTCTTGATGTCAAAGTCCGCCGCAGCACAGTTGATCTTCACTTCCTTATCGCCAAATATTTTCCCGACCACGTAGTTACCGACGTTAAGCCCAGCGAGCTCCATCAGTTCCCGGCTGATGGCGCCATCGTTGATCAGCATTTTCAGATCACCATTGGCGGTCCCCAGCAACGCTGCCACCGAGTTGCCGCGCCCCGTGATATCCGCATCACCGTTGAGCGCGCCAAAGCTGGTTTTCATCGGTTCGAACGTCGGGAACAGTTGCTTGAGTTTGAAGTTGCGCGCCGTCAGTTTCGCCCGTCCTTCCAGTGGTGCCGCACGTCCGTCAAGACGAATCTGCGCATCCAGCGTGCCGTCGGCCACGCCAAAACGCAGTGGCTCAAGGTTCAGTTGGCCATTATTGAGAATCAGGTGAGTGTAGAGATCGGTGAACGGCAGCTTCTCACTGTGGACAATACGTTTACCGGTGAACTCGACATCCGCATCCATATCGCGCCAGCGCTCGGTACGAAACTCTTCGACCGGCAGCACTTTGGTCGCCGGTTGCTTGCTTTCGCCACCACGGGCTTGTTGCTTGGCGTTCGAGTCGGCGCCAATCAGCGGCGCGAGGTCAGCGAACAGCAACTGATCGGAGACCAGCGCACCGCTGAGTTTGGGTCGCGGTTTACTGGCGACATAGGTCAGATTGCCGTGAATGTCGCTGCTGCCAATCTTGCCGTTGAATTCTTCATAACGAAATGACGCGCCATCGGGCTCGCGCAGGCTGGCGATCAGGTGACCGTCGGTGGCATAGGCCGGTGAGTCCGGCAGTGTCACGCCAGTCAGCGGATAAAGGTGACTCAGGCTGGCGCCGGCCAGTTTCAGACGCAGATCCAGCGCGCCGAGATTGAGCGGGTCTGTCAGGGTGCCCGCCAGTTCGACGCTGGTGTCAGCGATCCTGGCCTGGGCGTGCAGCGGGAATGGCTTGGTGGCGTCCTGCAAAGCCAGCAACCCCCCGATCTTGCCGGTACCGGCAAGATTCTGACCGTGGTATTGGCCTTTAACCTTTAAGGCAAACGCGTAATCCTGCGGCGCGGAACCCTTCTCGAGTGCCTTTTTCGCTGCCTTGTCGCCGACGATATCGCTGAACGGAATCGGCTTGCCCAAGGGGTCGATCAGTAGGTCCAGCTCAGTCTTCAGACGTTGATCGTTGAGGGTGACATGGCCTTTGTCGAAACCGATGGCACCTATGTCCATCACCCAACGGGAAGGCTCGGCGTTTGGATCCTTTGGGTCGAACTGGAAGGTCCAGTTGGCGCGACCATCGGCCAGACGCTCCAGAGTGGCATTGGGCTCTGTGAGATCTATACGCGGGATCACCACCCTGCGGGCCAGCAATGCCAGCGGCGAAATGCGCAATTCGACGCGTTTGAGGCTGGCCATTTGCGGGCTCTTCGACCAGTCCGGGTTGCCCAGGCTCAGGTCTTCTGCCGCCACATGCGGCCACGGCACCCAGGCCCGCCACCCGCCTTCGGCAGGCTCGCGCTGCCAAATCACCGCCAGGTTTCCGTTGATGGCAAAGGGGCGGTGCAGCTCTTCAGAGACCTTGGCATTGAGCGGCGGTTTGATCCGGTTCCAATCGAAGAACGCGATGATCAGAACCAGTAGGGCTAGCAGAACAACCAGACTGGCGACAGTCCAGACGAGAGTTTTACGCGTGCGCGTCATTGCACAGGGCTCCTGATTACGGCTGAGCGCCCGAACTGCGACGCACGTATGAAACGGCAGGCCTGGAATCGACCCACTATGGAAACTACGACTGGCAAATGGCCCGTAGGTTTAACACCGAGGCCAATTCAAACCCAAACATCGACGGCTTTCTGACCAATCAGACAGATTTCTGTTACCGCCCCGCACTTTTGCGAAGCGCGAGCGGGTCGAAAATACCCACCTCGATGCAAAAACGCTCGACGAAAACGCCCGTTCTAGAGCGTTTTCGCAGAACCATCAATTCTGTTGATTATTACCATTGTCCTTATGAACTTTTATATCGATTTAGCGCGAGTAACATTAGCTTCGTACCCACTTTATCGCCCTCCCAAGGAGCAACCCATTATGAAACGCCATGTACTGCTTAGCCTGACCCTCTCGATACTGGCCGCCAATGCTTTCGCATTGCCAGCAGCCGAGCAAGCCACTCCTCAAGTGAAAGCCAGCTATTCAGTGTTCCCTCAAACCCTGGCCGAAGGTGGCAGTGACCGCACTCCACAGGGTCAAACCCTCGCCGAAGGTGGCAGCGACCGTACCCCACAAGGTCAAACCCTTGCCGAAGGTGGCAGTGACCGCACTCCACAAGGTCAAACCCTAGCCGAAGGTGGCAGTGACCGCACTCCACAAGGTCAAACCCTAGCCGAAGGTGGCAGTGACCGCACTCCACAAGGTCAAACCCTCGCCGAAGGTGGCCGTGAACGCCTTGAAGAGAAAGGCCTGGTACAAGATGGCTACGATCGCACCCCACAAGGTCAAGCCCTTGCCGAAGGTGGTGGTGATCGTGTAATCGAACGCAACAGCGCCGTGAGCTAAGCCCATGGCGGCCCGGAAAAGAGCCCGATCCCTGGATCGGGCTTTGACTTTGTATAAGTAGCACTTTCGCGTTCCACCCTCCGTTTTATCTGCTTATCTGCGCTACTCAAGTTCGACGTCGGCAAAGTTGATTTGCTAGAGTGCACCGCTGTCCTTGATCAGAAATCAGCCACCCGATGCTGCCCCGCGCCGAACAGAAACAACAGACCCGCAACGCCCTGATGGACGCTGCTCGCCATTTGATGGAATGCGGCCGAGGATTCGGCAGCCTGAGCCTGCGCGAAGTGGCGAAAACTGCCGGGATCGTTCCCACAGGCTTCTACCGACACTTTGCCGATATGGATCAGCTTGGCCTTGTGTTGGTGAGCGAAGTCGGCCAGACCTTCCGTGCAACCATCCGCCTGGTACGACATAACGAGTTCGTTATGGGCGGCATCATCGATGCCTCGGTGCGGATCTTTCTCGATGTGGTTGCAGCCAATCGCTCGCAATTCTTGTTTCTCGCCCGCGAACAATATGGCGGCTCTCTGCCAGTACGTCAGGCGATCGCCGCCCTGCGGGAAAACATCAGCTGCGACTTGGCAGCGGATCTGACCCTGATGCCAAAACTGCAACACCTCGACATCGCCGGCCTGACGGTCATGGCCGATTTGATCGTCAAAAGCGTGTTCGCCACCCTGCCGGACATCATCGATCCTCCTGCCGAAGCGCTGCCCGAACACCTCACGCCACAGGCGAAAATCACCCAGCAACTGCGCTTTATATTTATCGGGTTGAAGCATTGGCAGGGGCTGGGAAGCACAGAATAGCTGTTAGCTAACAACACGGTACCTGTGGGAGCCGGGCCTGCCCGCGAAGCAGGCGCTGCGGTGTACCAGACAGATCGCGTCAGTCGGGCGCGACCCCGGCGTCTTCGCGGGCAAGCCCGGCTCCCACAGGACATCACACCGCTTCAAAATGGTGCATGAACTCTTTCTTCGCACCAAATACACCCCTCAACTTCCAAATCCTGCGCACCTTTTTCTAGCGCACGCTACGCTCCGACAGGAATTTCCTACATCCAGCCCGATTGGCAAGCCCCTTGCTCTAGCCTGAGCATTGTCCTTTGCTGGAAGCCTTCCAATGCTGGTGATTCATCGCAGAATCGACCCTCAACCCCTCTGGGCCGCCGAGCTGCACCTGAATTTCGAGGCGCGCAGCAAAAGCCGTCTGCGCTGTTTCAGTGCCGACGGTGAAGACGTCGGGCTGTTTTTGGAGCGCGGTCAGCCACCCTTGCATGACGGTGAGTGCCTGCAAGCCGAAGACGGGCGCATCGTTCGCGTCTGCGCTCGCCCCGAACAACTGCTGCATGTCACCTGCGCCAATGCGTTTGAACTGACCCGCGCCGCCTATCACCTGGGTAATCGGCATGTTGCGCTGCAAGTCGGCGATGGCTGGCTGCGTCTGCTCGATGACTACGTGCTCAAAGCCATGCTTGAACAGCTTGGCGCCCACACCGAAACCCTCGAGGCGCCGTTCCAGCCGGAACACGGTGCCTATGGCGGTGGTCATCACCATTCACGGCACGGCGATGAGGATTTCAACTACCCGCCGCGCCTGCACCAGTTCGGCGTACGGACGTGAACCCAGCCTGGGCCTTGTTGCGCCTGGCCAGCCCGCAACTGCCGATTGGTGGCTACAGCTATTCCCAAGGCCTGGAAATGGCCGTAGAGCAAACGCGGGTGATCGACCCGCCAACGGCCCGACGCTGGATCAGCGATCAGTTGCTGCTCAATCTGGCGCGTTTCGAAGCACCGCTATTGCTCGCCCATTGCACCGCCGCGGCTAACGACGATTGGGCAGCATTGCTGCAGCTCTGCGAACAACACCGCGCCAGCCGCGAGACCCGCGAATTACACCAGGAAAGCCGGCAAATGGGCTATTCCCTGCAACAACTGCTCAATGGCTTACCGGAACTCGACGGCCCCGCCCGGGACTTTCTCGCACAGCGTCCCGAACCGCATCTGGCGCTCGGCTGGGCGCTGGCCGCCCGCGCCTGGCAGATCAGCCCGCAGGATGCGCTGGCCGCCTGGCTGTGGAGCTGGCTGGAAAACCAATTGGCCGTGCTGATGAAGACCATGCCCCTCGGCCAGCAAGCCGCTCAACGTCTCACCAGCGAACTGCTGCCGTTGCTGCAACAGGCTCAGCAAAACGCTTCGAACATCGCTCCCCACCATTACGGCAGCGCCACTTTCGGCCTGTCCCTGGCGTGTATGGCCCATGAGCGCCAGTACAGCCGTTTATTCCGCTCTTAGGAGAAACACATGAACGCACAACCGTTGCGCGTTGGTATCGGCGGCCCGGTCGGCTCCGGCAAGACCGCCCTGACTCTGGCCCTGTGTCTGGCCCTGCGCGAGCGCTACAACCTGGCGGTGGTCACCAACGACATCTACACCCGCGAAGACGCTGACTTTCTGGTGCGCAACGAGGCGCTGGCGCCGGAGCGGATCATCGGCGTGGAAACCGGCGGTTGTCCGCACACGGCGATTCGTGAAGATGCTTCGATCAACCTGGAAGCGGTCGATCAACTCAACCGGCGTTTCCCAGGCCTGGACCTGATTCTGGTGGAGTCCGGTGGCGACAACCTATCCGCAACCTTCAGCCCCGAATTGTCCGACCTGACGATCTATGTGATCGACGTCTCGGCCGGCGACAAGCTGCCACGCAAGGGCGGCCCGGGGATCTGTAAATCCGACCTGCTGGTGATCAACAAAGTCGACCTGGCGCCGCTGGTGGGCGCGTCCCTGGAGCTGATGGACAGCGACACCAAACGTATGCGCGGGGATAAGCCGTTCGTCTTCAGCAACCAGAAAACCGGCCTCGGGCTCGAGGCGATCATTGCCTTTATTGAACGCCAGGGGCTGCTGATCGCAGCCTGATGATGCCTTTATTAACAAAGAGCATTAACAAAGAACATCAACAAGGAAGCCTATTCATGACTCTCAAACGCCTTCTCGGTGCCGTCGCCCTATTCCTCACCCCAACCCTCGCCTTCGCCCACCCCGGCCATGGCGACAACGGTTTGATCGCGGGTATCAGCCACCCGCTTGGTGGCCTCGATCATTTGCTGGCGATGCTCGCGGTCGGTCTGTGGGCCGCGCAACAACAAGGCACTGCGCGCTGGGCACTGCCGTGCACCTTTGTCGGCACGATGTTGATCGGCGGCATGTTGGGTTTTGAAGGACTTAACTTGCCGGCACTGGAAAGCGGGATCGCCGCTTCGGTGCTGGCGTTGGGTCTGGCCGTGGCATTGGCGGTACGTCCGCCGTTGAGCCTGGCGATGGGTGCGACGGCGCTGTTCGCACTGTTTCATGGCGTGGCGCATGGTCTGGAGCTGCCGGATATGTCCAGCCCTTGGGCTTATGCGGCGGGTTTCGTTGCTGCTACCGCTGTGTTGCATGCGGCCGGTTACGCGGTAGTGCGTGTATTGCCGCAAGCGGCGGCGCCACTGGTTCGGCTGGCCGGGGCAGCGTCGGCGGCGACTGGGGTTTGGTTGTTGGCGGGTTGAATCTTTAGTGTTTGCTCTGGCCTCATCGCGAGCAAGCGAACGTCGCCCGGCCCTTCCCACATTTGATTTGTGTTGGTCGAAAGTCTAGCGGCTGAACCGGGTCTAGTGTGGGAGCGGGCTTGCTCGCGATTGGCGGTCTGAAAGACACAGCCGCTCTCAAGGCAACCTCTCTGCTACCATGTCGCGCAAACACCCCCGCCGTGACGACGCCAGCCGATGCCCGATGTTTCCAGCTCCGCCTCCCAGCCTGAATTGACTGCCCTGTTTGCTGCTGTGCAGCAGCACTTCCATGACGTGATTGTGCCGCTCTGGCAAGGTCCCGGCTGGAATGCAGAATTGGCGCTGCCCTATGAAGCGCTGGACGCCGAACATCGGCCATTGCCGCCACAACGCTACCGGGCCATGGCTTGCGCGCGGCAGTTGTACCTGTTTTCAAGCCTGATCGGCGAACCCGGCGAACCCACCGCCCAGGACCGCGCAGGCGCGTTGTTCCGCTCGTTGCAGCGACATTTCCACGATGCCGAGCATGGTGGCTGGTTCTACAGCATCGACGCCCATGGCGCGCCGCTGGACAAACGCAAAGACCTCTACACCCACGCGTTCATCATCTTTGCCTGCGCCCATTACTGGGACAAGGTTCGCGAGCCGCTGGTGGAATCGGTGCTCAACGCCGCCCTGGAAGTGGTGGCCGAGCGCTTCGCCACGGACGACGGATTGTATGAAGCCAGCCTCGATCGGGACTGGTCAGCACTCAAATCCGGGCCATTGCAGAATCCGTTGATGCATCTGGCCGAAGCCTTCCTCGCCACTCTCGCGGTTCGCGAAGACGCTGCCGTGCAATCTGCACTCGGCACGTTGTGCGATGCCATGCAAAGGCGCTTCATCGACCGTCAGCACGGTGTGATGATGGAAAAACCGCTGGGGGCTGTGGATAACTGGTTCGAACCGGGGCATCAGTTCGAGTGGTTCTTTCTGCTCGAGTCTTCCCCGCGGCTCAAAGGCACGCCTCTGCACACTTCGCTGGAGCGCGCCTTCGTCTATGCCGAACAGGTCGGTGTCGACCCGCAAACCGGCACTGTCAGCGGCATGCTGGATATCGATGGTACGGTTCGCGACGGCACACAGCGGATCTGGGCTCAAGCGGAGTACCTGCGCGCCCTGACGTTGCGTCCTGACAGCCAGGCGCTGCTCAACCGCCAATTGAAGGCACTGCAACAGCGATTTCTGCATGCCGGTGGTTGGTATGAGTGCCTGGATGCGACCGGTACCGTCAGCCGCCGGGATATGCCATCGACCACGCCTTATCATCTGGCAACCTGTTATCGCGGTCTGATCGAATATTTCGGCTGACTGTCAGACCGCTATCGCGAGCAAGCCCGCTCCCACATTAGATATTCGTCGATCACATAACTTGTGATCGACACTGGTCCAGTGTGGGAGCGGGCTTGCTCGCGATGAACCGGGGTCGCGCTCGACCGACTCGGTCTTAGGCCTTTGCCCCGCGCTCGATGGCGAAACCACCCCAGGTCTGGCTCACTGGCATCAGCTCAAGGCTATTGATGTTGATGTGGGCCGGGGTGTTGAGGACCCAAAAAATCGTCTCGGCAATGTCCTGCGGCTGGATCGGTTCGGCGCCAGCGTAGGTGGCGTCGTAGCGGGCCTGATCACCGGCAAAGCGCACCAGCGAAAACTCGCTTTCACACAGGCCCGGCTCAATGTTGGTCACCCGCACACCAGTGCCTTGCAGGTCGCAGCGCAGGTTCAGCGAGAACTGTTTGACGAAGGCTTTGGTCGCGCCATAGACGTGGCTGCCCGGGTACGGGTAGTTACCGGCAATGGAGCCCAGGTTGATGATCCCGGCACCGCGGCCGTGGGCGATCAGCCGTGGCAGCAACAGGCGAGTGCTGTACATCAGGCCTTTGATGTTGGTATCGACCATGGTGTCCCAGTCGTCCAGATCGCACTTGGGGGCCGGATCGACGCCCAGGGCCAGGCCTGCATTGTTGATCAGCCCGCGCAGTTTGGCGAAGGACGGCGGCAGGTTGGCAATCGCGTCCTCCATGGCCTTGCGATCACGCACGTCGAGCACCAGTCCATGGACCTCGGTCTGCGCTGACAACTCGGCGCACAAGGCGTTGAGGCGCTCTTCACGACGGCCTGTCAGCACCAATGACCAGCCGGCCTCGGCAAAACGACGGGCGCAGGCTTCACCAAAACCTGCGGTCGCGCCGGTAATAAACAGGGTGTTGGACATCGTGTTCTCCTTGCTGGGCTTCAAGCAGCCATTGGAATAGAAAATCAACTGGCAGCATGCCCGGCCAGCGTCGTAGCGGCAACTGGTGTGCGGGAAATCAACAACACGCAGATTCCCTGTAGCAGCTGGCGAAGCCTGCGTCCGGTCGCGGAGCGATCGCAATCCTGACGACTCAATAGATGCTGGATAAACGCATCCAGTCTATTTGCGACTGCTTCGCAGCCGGACGCAGCCTTCGGCAGCTGCTACGAAGAGCGCGAACCCTGTACAAAAATTGATCACTCGATTCAAAACCATACCCGCCGTGGCCTACAGCCAATTGCACGCACCTTATCCACAGCCCCGTCCACAGTCTTTGGGGGCAAGTGCAAAACGCTCAAAGCCACTATCCACAGGGCCTGTAGCGCGAATCTGCAAGTTTTTTGCTTGACCCACAGAGCGCCACATGTAGCAGTTTCGAAACGAGGCGACTACTCAGTCTTCAGGGCGATGGCGCCAAGCCAGTAATTACGCCACCTTGCGGAGTCTTTCCAGAGTTTAACCACAGACTTATCCACAGGCTTCATCACGCTTTTTCGGCCGTCTTTCTGTGACAATAAAAGGGTTGACAACCCCCATTCCAAGCTACGTAAAAACGCCTGATCAAAAAACAACCACAACGCTACAGACCACGCCCATCAAGGCTTTCAGCCAGCTACTCCCACGTTACCCACAGCCAGCTCCACAGCAAACGGGGACAAGTCAAAACCGTGACAAAACAACTATTTGCAGCGGCTTTATGTCGCGCTTTAACAGGTTGTTAAATTTGTTTTCCACAATTTCCCGAAACGCTATAGACACCCGAAAAACCTCGGACCGGTTGGCTGTCGTACACACAAAAAACGCCCTGACACGCGGAGCACGTCAGGGCGTTTTTGATGACCTCGATGGCTTAGTGACCGCCGAGATAGGCGTTGCGCACCTCCTCGTTGACCAACAGCTCTTCGCCGGTGCCGGTCAAGCGGATTTTACCGTTGACCATCACGTATGCCCGATCCGACAATTTCAGCGCATGGTTGGCGTTCTGCTCCACCAGGAAGATGGTCATCCCACTCTTGGCCAGCTCACGCAGGGTATGGAAGATCTGCTTTACGATGATCGGCGCCAGCCCGAGCGACGGTTCATCGAGCAGCAGCAACTTGGGTCGACTCATGAGTGCCCGAGCGATAGCCAGCATTTGCTGTTCGCCGCCGGACATGGTCATGGCACGCTGATTGCGACGTTCCTTGAGTCGCGGAAACAGCTCGAACATGCGCTGCATGTCTTGCGTGGCGAACTTGTCACCGATGGGGATGGTGCCCATCAACAGGTTTTCCTCGACGGTCATGTCGGGGAACACCCGCCGCCCTTCCGGCGACTGCGCAATGCCGTTGGAGGCGATGTAGTGCGAGGACTTGTGCGTGATGTCGACACCGCGATAGATGATCTGCCCACTGCTGGCCCGCGGCTGACCGAAGATCGACATCAACAGCGTCGACTTGCCGGCGCCGTTGGAGCCGATCAGGCTGACGGTTTCACCTTCGTTGATGTGCAACGATACTTTTTTCAGCGCCTGAATCGGCCCGTAAAACACTTCGATCTCTTTTAGTTCGAGGATCGGTTCGTTCATACCAACTCCTCTTCATCAGCACCCAGGTACGCAGCAATCACTTTCGGATCGTTGCGGATCTGGTCCGGACCACCTTCGGCAATTACGTTGCCGTGATCAAGTACCACGATGTAATCGGAAATACTCATGACCATGCCCATGTCGTGTTCGATCAGCACTACGGTCAGGTCGTGTTCGTCGCGCAGTAACCGAATCATCTTGCTCAGGGCTTCGGTTTCCTGCGGGTTGAGGCCGGCAGCCGGTTCGTCCAGACAAATGATCTGCGGCCGCGTGCACATGGCCCGGGCGATTTCCAGACGCCGTTGTTGACCGTAGGACAGTTCCCCGGCCAAACGGTTGGCGCAATCCACCAGGTCCACCACTTCCAGCCAATAGAATGCATGGTCCAGCGCGTCGCTTTCGGCTTTGCGGTAACCCTTGGTATTGAGAATCCCCGCCATCAGGTTGCGATTGACCCACATGTGCTGGGCCACCAACAGGTTTTCCAATACCGACATTTCCCGGAACAGACGAATGTTCTGGAACGTCCGCGCCAGCCCCGCACGATTGATCAGGTGCGTGCCGCCGAACATTTTGTAGAACAGACGGCTGCCAAACGCTTTGGGCGAGACGAAATCGGTCGCCTTGAACGGCTCACCCAGCATCTTGATCACATTGGTGCTGGTGCCCCGGCTATTGAGCTGAATGCGGCCACCCGTGGCCTTGTAGAAGCCAGTCAGGCAGTTGAACACAGTGGTCTTGCCAGCGCCGTTGGGGCCAATCAGGGCAGAGATCGAGTTGCGTTTGATCTTCAGGCTGACATCACTCAGGGCTTTGATCCCGCCAAAGTGCATCATCAGGTTTTCTACCGAGAGAATGACTTCATCGTTCATGGCGCCACTCCTTTACGTGGGGTCACACCGGTACGGCTGATACGAATCAGGCCCCGCGGTTTCCAGATCATCATCAGCACCATGAGGACGCCAAACAGCAACACGCGGTATTCCGCGAAGCCGCGCAGCAGTTCCGGGGCGACGGTCAGCACGAACGCGGCGATCACCACACCGACGGTCGAACCCATACCGCCGAGCACGACAATGGCGAGGATCAATGCCGACTCGAAGAATGAGAACGAGGTCGGGTTGACGAAGCCTTGATAGCTGGCGAAAAACACACCGGCCAGACCGGCAGTGGAAGCCCCCAGGGTAAAGGCCGACAGCTTGACCAGTACGTGGTTGAGGCCCATGGCACGGCAGGCGATTTCATCTTCACGCAAGGCCTCCCAGGCACGACCGACCGGCATGCGGGTCAGACGATGCTTGATGTACAGCACCAGCATCACGACGAGAAACAGCACGCCATAGATGAGCATAAACTTTACGTTCGGATTGTATTCAGTCCCGAAGAATTCATGGAAGGGTATCCCGCCATCCTTCGCCACGCGCCCGAACTCAATACCGAAAACCGACGGTGATGGCACCGGCATACCGTTCGGCCCGCCCGTGAAGGACAGCCAGTTGGTCAGTATCAGGCGAATGATTTCACCGAAGCCCAGGGTCACGATGGCCAGGTAGTCGCCGTGCATGCGCAAGACCGGGAAGCCGAGTATGCATCCGGCCATCGCCGCCATGAGTGCCGACAGCGGCAACATGGTCCAGAAGCCCAGGCCAAGGTAGTGATAACCCAGCGCCAGGCCATAAGCGCCGATGGCGTAGAACGCCACGTAACCCAAGTCGAGCAGACCCGCCAGACCGACCACGATGTTCAGGCCAAGGCCCAGTAACACGTAGATCAGCCCAAGGATCACCACCGTCAGCAGGTACTTGTCGGCGAAGATCGGAAACACGATAGCGATCACGATCAAACCCGGGATGATCACGCGCAGCCGCGACTTGTAATCAGGTGGCAGCACATGCACGCCTGAGCCGGTGACTTCGAAGCTTTGCTGGACCTTCACGCCCCTGGCGGTCTGCATGAACAGGCTCAAGACGAGACGGCCGATCATCACCGCTCCGACCATCCAGGCCACACGTGTCGGCTGCAGGTTGTAGCTATAACCTTCAAGCACTACGCCCACGATCGGGCCGAAGACAATCAGGGCAATCAACCCGGCCAGAACGGCGTCGATCAGGCTTTTTTTGACATCGATAGGTTTGTTATTAGCGTCGGACATACTTATACCTTCGCCACGAGTGGGCGACCCAACAGGCCTTGAGGACGGAAAATCAGGATCAGTACCAGCAGCGTGAAGCTGAAGACGTCCTTATAGTCAGAGTTGATCACGCCGGAAAACAGCGACTCGGAGATGCCGAGAATGATCCCGCCGAGCATGGCGCCAGGTAGCGAACCAATCCCGCCGAGCACCGCAGCGGTGAAGGCCTTGATGCCGATCACGAAGCCTGCGTAGAAATCGAAGGTGCCGTAGTTCACCGTGATCAAGACACCGGCCAGCGCAGCCATGGCGGCACCGATGATGAACACGTAGGAGATCACCCGATCGGTGTTTATCCCGAGGATCGAGGCCATCTTGCGATCTTGCTGGGTCGCACGACACATGCGCCCCAACTTGGTGTATTTGATGATGTAGGTCAGCAGGGCCATCCCGACAAACGCTGCGACCAGAATAAAGATCTTGGTGTAGGTGATCTGCACAAAACCAGTACCAATCTCGAATCTCAGCCCACCGCTCAGCAGCGTAGGGATACCCTGTTGCCGTGAGCCCTGAGCGATCTGTGCATAGTTCTGCAAGATCAGAGAAACGCCGATAGCACTGATCAGCGGTGCCAGTCGGGTGGAGTTGCGCAGCGGTTTGTAAGCGATTCGCTCGATGACCCAGCCATACACACCGGTCACGAAGACAGTGAACAGCAGAGTACCCAGGATCAACAACGGAAAGGATTCGACGCCGAAGTAGGACAGTAGAGCCAGGCTGATCGCCGCGAGGTACGCGGAAATCATATAAACCTCGCCGTGGGCGAAGTTGATCATACCGATGATGCCGTAGACCATTGTGTAGCCGATGGCGATCAGGCCGTAGACCGACCCGAGAGTCAGACCGTTGATAACTTGTTGCAGGAAAATACCGTCCATCATGCACTCTCACTAACTTGAGAGGCCACCGCGAACCCGGTGTCGATGAGCCCTTGTGAGGCGCACTTGGCCGGGTTCATGTGGCTCAGAAGAAAAATACCGGGTCGGCACGATTGCAGAACCCATAATCAAAGCCAGGCCTGCGCCCCACGACGACTATCGAGAGACCCAGGGCTGGCGATGCGCTTATCTCACTTCTGTGTTTCCAACTGGTGGTATTTGCCCGCTTTATCCCACTGGTAAACCACGTAGTCGGAGATTTTCAGGTCGCCCTTGCTATCCCATTCCTTCTTGCCCATCACGGTCTCCACCGGGTGCGCTTTCAGCCATTTAGCAGCGTCTTCGCCTTTGTTCGTCTTGGCACCGTTGAAGCCGGCAGCCAGGGCTTGCACCGAGGCGTAGGCGTACAGGGTGTAGCCTTCAGGCTCGTAACCGGACTTGCGGAAGGTGTCTACGACAGTCTTGCTGTCTGGAATCAGACGCGGGTCAGCGCCAAAGGTCATGTACACGCCGTCGACGTACGGAGCACCACCGGCAGTGGTGACCATTTCGTCAGTCACGATGCCGTCATCGGACATGAACTTGACGTCCTTCAGACCTTGCTCACGCAGTTGGTGGACCAGTGGGCCGGCTTCCGGGTGCAGGCCGCCGAAGTAAAGGACATCAGCCCCTACCGAACGGACTTTGGTGATCAGGGCGCTGAAATCTTTCTCGCCGCGGGTCAGACCTTCTTCAAGAACCGGCTTCACGCCACGTGCGGTCAACTGCTTGGCTGTCGCGTCCGCCAGGCCTTTACCGTAGGTGTCTTTGTCGTTGATGACGGCAACTTTCTTGCCTTTCAGGACGTCGACGATGTAGTTACCCGCGACGATACCTTGCTGGTCATCACGCCCACACATACGCATCATGGCGGGTAGGCCGCGCTCGGTGACCGCCGGGTTGGTAGAACCTGGAGTGATTGCGATGATGCCTGCGTCGGAGTAGACCTCAGAAGCCGGGATGGTCGACGACGAGCAGAAGTGCCCAACTACGCCGATAACCTTGTCCTGCACCATTTTGTTCGCGACAGCTACAGCCTGTTTCGGTTCGCAGGCGTCATCTCCCTGGACCAGTACGATTTTTTCGCCGTTGATGCCGCCTTTGGCGTTGATTGCATCCGCCGCAGCTTGCGCGCCTTTCATGTATTGCAAGCCGAAGGAAGCGCTAGGACCGGTCATTGGACCTGCCACACCAATTTTGACATCAGCCTGAGCAAACGCAGAAACACCCAACGCAGTTGCCACTGCGAGGGCCAGAAAGCCTTTTTTGTAAAACGTCTGGGACATGAGGTGATGCTCCATGGTTCTTTTTTAGTTGGCACTGCGACTTCACTGAATGCTCAGAGCAAGGGCCGTGCCATAGGTTTTTTATTCTGAAAAAAGTCGCTCTTATATTGTTATTTCGACTGTTTCGAGCCCATTTTCATTGGGCGTGCAACCGTCTAAACCGCGGAAGGTGAAACCTTTATTTTTAAAAGGCGCAACCGGCAAGTGCCATCATTGCAACCAAGACACTTAACGGCGTGCAACCACCCTGTAACAGCATGCGTCACCGAAGTGCACACTCTCGGTGCGAGACTGCTACAACCCGCACCACTACAGGCTAGCCGCTTCGCTGAAAAGCGCCGCATCCAGCAACACATTTCAGCTATCAAATAACGATCCGCAAGCACTGGCCCGCGTGATACAGGGAGAAGCCCGCCTCGTACAAACAGCTACGCAGCCCAACACCGGTCAAGGGCTGCATGGGTGCGAAGGGAATCGGCAAGGCTTGAGGATTTCCGTTACACAAGTAATCGGCGAAGGCTTTGCCAACCACAGTGCCGGTGGTCACGCCACGACCGTTGTACCCGGTGACAGCTACTAAACCGGGCGCCGGCTCGAACAAACGCATCAAGTGATCAGGCGTAAAGGCGATGCAACCGGTCCAGGTGTATTCCCATTCCACCGGTTTGAGGTAAGGGAAATAATGCTGCTGAACCCGGTCGGCCCAGGATTTCAAGAACCAGGTCGGTTTCTGATTGCCATTACCCAGGCTACCGAGCAGCAGACGCCCGTCGGCATCCCGACGAATACTGCTCAGTACCTGACGGGTATCCCAGGAGCCTTGGCCGCCGGGCAGAATCCGTTTCGCCGCTTCTTCAGTCAGTGGTTTTGAGGCCACTTGGTAGTAGTAACCAGGGAAGAAGTTACGTCGTAGTTCGGTCCACTCGCCTTCGGTGTAGGCGTTGGAGGCGATGACAACTTGCTCGGCCAGCACTGAACCCTGTGCCGTCTGCACCGACCAGCGCTGGCCCTGACGCTCAAGCTGAGTGACCGGCGAATGGTCAAATAATTGACCGCCCAACGCGACCGCAGCCTTGGCCAGACCAGAGGTGTAGGCCATCGGGTTCAGGGTGCCGGCACGCCGATCAAGCAAGGCAGCAGCGATTTTTTTGGTGCCGGTGGCGGCTTCGCAGGCAGCACCGGTCAACAACTCCACCGGGGCACCGCGACGCTTCCATTGTTCTTCTCGACTGCGCAGATCCGCTTCGCCACGGGCGTTGTGGGCCATGTGCAGCGTGCCCTCGCGACGTAACTGGCAATCGATGTTGTATTTGTCGATCAGACTGAACACCAGGGATGGCGCTGCGCCGAGCATCCGATTGAGCTGGCTGCCGACCGTTTTACCAAAACCTGCTTCGATCTCGTCCGGGGGAATCCACATCCCGGCATTCACCAGCCCGACATTGCGCCCCGAGCCGCCATGCCCCGCGCGATGGGCTTCCAGCACACAGACGCTTTTGCCCTGTTCAAGCAAATGCACCGCTGCCGACAAACCGGTGAAACCGGCGCCGATCACGCAGACATCCGCCGTCACCTCGCCTTTGAGCGCGGCATTGTCAGGCCTTTGCGGCGTCAGTATTTCCCACAGACATTCTTCGCGTAACGGCATTGCCAGACTCCGAAAATGAAACCTAACCTACCTCGTTGATCGTTCCCACGCTCTGCATGGGAATGCCTCACTTGGACGCTCCGCGTCCGCTTCGGCTGTGACGCAGAGCGTCACGGGCTGCATTCCCACGCAGAGCGTGGGAACGATCGATCATCAAACAATCGACTCAGTCGAAAGTGATGCCCTGCGCCAACGGCAATTCCAGCGAGTAGTTCACAGTGTTGGTCTGGCGGCGCATGTAACCGCGCCATGCATCGGAGCCGGACTCACGACCGCCACCGGTTTCTTTCTCGCCACCAAAGGCGCCGCCGATTTCTGCGCCGCTCGGGCCGATATTGACGTTGGCAATGCCGCAGTCGCTGCCCACCGCCGACATGAATTGTTCAGCCTCACGCACGTCAGTGGTGAAGATGCACGACGACAGGCCCTGTGGCACGGCGTTGTTCAAACGCAACGCCTCGGCGAAATCCTTGTAGCCCACAACGTACAGAATCGGCGCGAAGGTTTCAGTGCAGACCACATCGCTCTGCTCTGGCATTTCGACGATGGCTGGCGACACGTAGTAGGCGTTGGGGAACGTGTCTTCCAGTTGGCGCTTGCCACCGAACACCCGGCCGCCTTCGCTCAAGGCCTGCTCCAGCGCGTCCTGCATGTTCTCGAAGCTGTGCTTGTCGATCAGCGGGCCGACCAGATTGCCTTCCAGCGGGTGACCGATGCGCACTTTGGAATACGCGGCTTTGAGGCGTGTGACGATTTCTTCTTTCACCGATTCGTGAGCGATCAAACGACGCAGAGTGGTGCAACGCTGACCGGCGGTACCAACAGCGCTGAACAGAATCGCCCGCACGGCCATGTCGAGGTCGGCGCTTGGGCCGAGGATCATTGCGTTGTTGCCACCCAGCTCAAGAATGCTGCGGGCGAAACGTGCGGCGATTTTTGGCGCCACTTCACGGCCCATGCGGGTGCTGCCAGTAGCGCTGATCAAAGCCACGCGCGGATCGTCGACCAACGCTTCACCGGCATCACGACCGCCGATGATCACTTGACTGAGGTACTGCGGCGCATCGCTGAAGTTCTTCAGCACGCGCTCGAACAGCGCCTGACAGGCCAGTGCGGTCAGCGGGGTCTTTTCCGACGGTTTCCAGATCACCGCGTTGCCGCAGACTAGCGCCAGTGTGGTGTTCCAGGCCCAGACGGCAACCGGGAAGTTGAATGCGCTGATCACCCCGATCACTCCCAGTGGGTGCCAGGTTTCGCGCATGTGGTGGCCAGGCCGCTCGGAAGCAATGGTCAAACCGTACAGCTGACGAGACAGGCCGACGGCGAAATCACAGATGTCGATCATTTCCTGCACTTCACCCAGACCTTCCTGAGTGATTTTGCCGGCCTCCCAGGATACCAACTCACCGAGATCGGCCTTGTATTCACGCAGAATATCGCCCAGTTGACGTACTAGCTCGCCACGACGCGGTGCCGGCACCTTGCGCCAGAGCTCGAACGCATGCTCTGCGCGACTGACCTGCTGCTCGACTTCAGCGGCGCCTTCCCAGTTCACGGAGGCGATCTGGCTGCCGTCGATCGGCGAATGCACGGGCTGTTTACCGGTCTGATACAAGGCCGGGTTTACACCAAGACGATCAAGCAATGCGGCAACCATGGGTCACTCCTTCAGCATGTAAAACAGAAATTTCGTAGCCTGCGAACGCGACTATTCAGACCTCTAGTTGTAGCCGGACTGAGACTTGCCAACAAACGACGATTAGGCGAGATATCATTCCGTTTATTCATGCTGCACTGGCACAGCAGCGCTGAGACAAGAATAAGGGCCCACCCATGTTGAATAAACGCTACCTGCCATCGATCACCGCGCTGCAGTGCTTCGAGGCCGTGACCCGTCATCTGAGCTTCACCCGCGCCGCCGAAGAGCTGAACCTGACCCAGAGCGCGGTCAGCAAGCAGGTCGCCCAGCTGGAAGAATTGCTCCAGCACCTGCTGTTCCGCCGTGTTCGCCGACGCCTGCAAATGACCCCGGCTGGCGATCTGTACCTGGTCGAGGTGCGAAAAATCCTCACCCAGGTTGAGATGTCGACCCATTATCTGCGCTCCTACGGCGGTGAAACCGAAGTCCTGCGAGTCTCGACGCCATCGACCTTCGGCGCACGCTGGCTGGTACCGCGCCTCAAGGGCTGGCGTCTGCGCCATCCGCATATCCATCTGGACCTGTGCAACGAACAGGAAGCCGACGACCTGCTGCAAGGCCGCAGCGACCTGGCCTTCTACTTTGGCCAGGGCTCGCGCCCCGGCACCGAGAGCCTGAGGTTGTTCGGTGAAGAGCTCGTGCCGGTGTGTGCACCGGGCAGCCTGCCGGACAAGCCATTCACCGATCCGACGCAACTCAGCGAACTGGTGCTGCTGCAAAATGCCTCCCGCCCCCAGGCCTGGCACGACTGGTTCGACAGCCAGGGTTACCACACCGAACACAGTTATCATGGCCCGCGCTTCGAAACCTTTTACATGTGCATCCGCGCCGCCCAGGTCGGCTGCGGCGTGGCGCTGTTGCCACGGTTTCTGGTGGAAGAAGAACTGGCCGACGGCAAACTGATCATCCCGTGGCAGCATGCAATGCCCAGCAACGACGCCTATTACCTGGCCTACCCGGAGCATTCGGCGGAAGTGCCCAAGGTCCGGGATTTTGTGAGGTGGATGCTGGAGCAGGTGTAGGAGCTGCCGGAGGCTGCGATCTTTTGATCTTGGTCCTTGGTGCAAGTCTCACCGCAGCAGCGCTCCCGAAAAGATCGCAGCCTGCGGCAGCTCCTACGCAGAGATGTCTCGCCGTGAATCCATGGGAATGCAAAAAACGCTGGCAATGCGGGCCGCTGATATGCGCCACTAGCCCCATTCATTGAAACAGCTGAGATGCCGCTGCCAAAGCGGTGATCAGCATGGAGATTCCCGTTATGAGCGAGAGTGTATTTGCCGATCGCATCGTGCAGAACCTGCTCGACACCGACTTCTACAAGCTGACCATGATGCAGGCGGTGCTGCACAACTACCCTAACGTTGACGTCGAATGGGAGTTCCGCTGCCGTAACAGCGAGGATCTGCGCCCGTATCTGGCGGAGATTCGTTTTCAGATCGAGCGTCTGGCCGAATTGAGTCTGAGCGCTGATCAATTGAGCTTTCTGGAACATATCAGCTTCCTGAAGCCGGACTTTCTGCGCTTTCTTGGCTTGTTCCGTTTCAACCTGCGCTACGTTCACACCGGCATTGAAAACGGCGAGTTGTTCATCCGTCTGCGCGGTCCGTGGCTGCATGTCATCCTCTTCGAAGTACCGTTGCTGGCGATCGTCAGCGAAGTGCGCAACCGTTATCGCTACCGCGAAATCGTCCTGGAGCAAGTCCGCGAGCAGCTGTACCGCAAGTTTGACTGGCTGACGGCCAACGCCAGCGCCGATGAACTGGCGCACCTGCAAGTGGCCGACTTCGGCACCCGTCGGCGGTTCTCGTACCGGGTCCAGGAAGAAGTGGTCAACGTCCTCAAGCACGACTTCCCCGGGAGATTCGTCGGCACCAGCAACGTGCACCTCTCTCGCGAACTGGACATGAAGCCGCTGGGCACCATGGCCCATGAATGGATCATGGCCCACCAGCAACTCGGCCCACGGTTGATCGACAGCCAGATCGCCGCGCTCGATTGCTGGGTTCGCGAGTACCGCGGCCTGCTGGGAATCGCCCTGACCGATTGCATCACCACCGATGCCTTCCTGAGCGATTTTGATCTGTACTTCGCCAAGCTGTTCGACGGCTTGCGCCACGACTCCGGTGACCCGATCCTCTGGGCCGAAAAGGCCATCGCTCACTACCACAAGCTGGGCATCGAGCCGATGAGCAAGACCCTGGTGTTCTCCGACAGCCTGACACTGCCCAAGTCATTGGAGATATTTCGCGCGCTACACGGTCGGATCAATGTCAGCTTCGGGATCGGTACCAACCTGACGTGCGATATTCCCGGTGTCGAGCCAATGAACATCGTGCTTAAAATGAACGCCTGCAATGGCGAGCCCGTCGCGAAAATTTCCGATGAAGCGGGCAAGACCCATTGCACGGATCCAAACTTCGTCGCTTACTTGCGCCACGTTTTCAAAGTCCCTGCCACCCCTTTTGGCACATCAAGCAAGGAGTGAATCATGCAAGCCGTACAGCGTGAGATTGCTGAACAGCTCAAGGTCCAACCGCCGTTTGCCGACCAAGTCGCCCTCGAGGCGGAAGTCGCCCGGCGGATTACCTTTATCCAGGACTGCCTGCTCAATTCCGGGCTCAAGACCCTGGTACTGGGCATCAGCGGTGGTGTCGACTCGCTGACCGCCGGCCTGCTGGCCCAGCGGGCGATGGAGCAACTGCGCGAGCAAACTGCCGATCCGCAGTACCGCTTCATTGCGGTGCGCCTGCCCTATGAGACCCAGTTCGATGAACACGATGCTCAGGCATCGGTAGATTTCATTGCGCCGGACGAGCGCCACACGGTGAACATTGGCCCAGCGGTCAAGTCACTGGCCAACGAAGTCGCAGCCTTTGAAGGCAAGCAGGCGGTCTGGGTGGATTTCGTCTTGGGCAACACCAAGGCGCGGATGCGCATGGTCGCGCAGTACACCATCGCTGGCGCCGCCCATGGTCTGGTGATCGGGACTGACCACGCGGCGGAAGCGGTGATGGGCTTTTTCACCAAATTCGGCGACGGCGCCTGTGATCTCGCGCCACTGAGCGGTTTGGTGAAAAATCAGGTTCGCGCCATCGCCAGGCACTTCGGCGCGCCAGAGTCGCTGGTGGAAAAAGTCCCCACTGCCGACCTCGAAGACCTATCCCCCGGCAAGCCGGACGAAGCCTCTCACGGCGTGACCTATGCCGAGATCGATGCCTTCCTGCACGGCCAACCGGTGCGCGAGGAAGCGTTCAAAATCATCTGCGACACCTACAAGAAAACCCATCACAAGCGTGTGATGCCGTTCGCGCCGTAAGCGGCGGCTGGGACGAAAAAAGCCCACTGAAGGTTGAACCTCAGTGGGCTTTTCGTTGGCTAAAGCATTTGTCGATGCTAAGGCCCCTATCGCGAGCAGGCTCGCTCCCACATTGGTTCTGCGCCGTGATCGACGCATAACCTGTGGGAGCGAGCCTGCTCGCGATGAACGATAACGCGGTCTGAATGAAGCAGCCGATCACTTCAGAACAACATCGCCTTTCATCATCGAGTTGTGGCCCGGGAACGAGCAGAAGAACTGGTAGCTTTCGCCAGCGGTCAGTTTCGAGACGTCGAAGGTCACCGAGTCTTTCTCGCCAGTGCCAATGATCTTGGTGTGGGCGATGATGCGGTCGTCGCCGTCTTTCAGGTAGTTTTTGTCGATACCGGCGGCCATGCCGTCGGTGGCGATGCCAGCCATGTCTGCGGTTTTGCTCAGTACCCAGTTATGGCCCATGACGTTCTTCGGCAAGCTGCCGGTATGCGTCAGGTTGACCGTGAAGGTCTTGCAACTCTTGTCGATGGTGATTTCCTTGGTGTTGAAGGACATCTGATCGGTGGCGTCGACATTGACCTTGCACTCTGCAGCCATCAATTGGCTGCTGGCCAGTGTCAGCAGGGAAACCGCAACGAGTTTGGCAAACATGGTGAATCTCCATGACAGGGTTAACAAAAGGCATTTGGAGTGAAGACTGCCTGAAATCGGCACAAACTCCTATGACCTGAATCAAGAAATTGTATACAACTTTCGGGCTATGACGCTGATCGAAACAATCAACCAGCCAGACGCCAGGCAGCGCCCTATGATCAGGTCGTCATCACCCTCTGGAGTGTCTGTCATGCAGCTTAGTAGCCTGTTTCGCAGTTTGCTTGCCGCTTATGCCTGCGGTGCCAGTGGCACCTACGAAAAGCCGCAACGCGAGGTTTAACCCTTGGAGAGCCGCCAACCAGCCATTACTCTGAGGTCATTACTGACCACGGAGTAAGGCATGTCTTTAGCGTCTGTTTGTGTATTTTGCGGTGCCAGCACTGGCACCCACCCGGCTTACCGTGAAGCAGCGATTGCCTTGGGGCAGGAATTGGCCAGGCGCAAGCTGACCCTGGTCTATGGCGGCGGCGCAGTCGGCTTGATGGGTATTGTTGCCGATGCTGCGCTGGCGGCCGGTGGTGAAGTGATCGGAATCATTCCCCAAAGCCTGAAGAACTCGGAAATCGGCCACCAAGGCCTGACCCGCCTGGAAGTGGTCGACGGCATGCACGCGCGCAAGGCCCGTATGGCTGAATTGAGCGACGCCTTTATCGCCCTGCCCGGCGGCTTGGGCACCCTGGAAGAGCTGTTCGAAGTCTGGACCTGGGGCCAGTTGGGCTACCACGGCAAGCCACTGGGTTTGCTGGAAGTGAACGGTTTTTACGAGAAACTCACCGGTTTTCTTGATCATGTCGTCGGCGAAGGCTTCGTTCGCGACCATCACCGTGCCATGCTGCAAGTGAGCGAATCGCCGCGCCAATTGCTGGACGCGCTGGATGCCTGGCAACCCTCGGTGCCACCAAAATGGGCCGGGCAAAAACCCAGCTAACCCTAAAGCCCTGTTTAAAGGCAGAATACGCGCCGCTCAACCTCACCTTCGACCCCAGAGGATCGCCCATGGCTAAACCTAATTACTCGTTCGCCAAACGTCAGAGAGACTTGGCTAAAGAGCAGAAGAAAGAGGAAAAGCTTCAACGCAAGAAAGCTACCGCCGAAGAAGAAGCCGCCGCACTGAACCCGGATGCAGAGGGTGAAGTGGTTGCTGATGATGTTGAAGCACCGAAAGATCAGGCGCCTGACGCCTGAGTCCCTCAGGGCCCGATGATCTGATCAGGCCCACCGGATCTGTGTCCAGGGTCAGCAGTCACGCTGCTGACCCTCACAGTCCCAATGCTCTTACAATCGAATTTGATCGTTCCCACGCTCCCGCGTGGGAACGCAGCCAGTGACGCTCTGCGTCACAGCCGAAGCGGACGCGGAGCGTCCAGTGAGGCATTCCCACGCAGAGCGTGGGAACGATCTATAACGATCTAACGTCACTCATCCAACGGCATCACCGTCACCTGCACTTCCGGATCATGGCTGCCGCCCCCCAGAATCACCCCGCGCAGCGGCGATACATCGGAAAAATCCCGACCCCAGGCCAAAGTGATGTGTTCCAGCGCTGGCTGCACGTTGTTGGTCGGGTCAAAGTCGACCCAGCCCAGCACCGGACAAAACACCGAGACCCAGGCATGAGACGCGTCAGCCCCGATCAGCCGTGGTTGGCCGAGCGGTGGCTGGGTCAGCAGGTAGCCGCTGACATATCGCGCCGCCAGCCCACGGGAACGCAGGCATGCGAGCATCAGGTGAGCAAAGTCCTGACAGACCCCACGCCGACGCTCCAGCACTTCAACCAACGGCGTTGCGACCTGGGTCGCCTCGGCATCGAAGGTGAATTCGCTGAAGATCTTCTCCATCAGCGCCTGAACGCCCAGCAGCAACGGTCGACCAAGGGGAAAACAGCTCTCGGAAAACTCGACAAAGCTGCTCTTCAAATGCACGTAGGGCGATTCGAAACGATAGCGGCAGGCTTCCAGCAAATCAGCGGAAACCGGCTGACTGTTGTAAGTCAACGCATTGCGGGTCGCGTCCCAGGCCAATGACTGGCTGAAGTCCAGCGCAGGCCTGGCCAACACCTCGACCGTCAGCCGGGCATTGACCAGCAGTTCGTCGTGGGGTCGTTCGAAGGCCAGGCGGGTCAGCGGATTGCCGAACACATCCCGCTCATCGCAGCGTGTGGTCGGTTCCGGGCTGATTAGCAGTTGCTGTTCGGTGCAGCGCTGCCAGGCACAAGGTCGCGGCCATAAGTGAGCAAGCTGCTGGGCCAGCGACACCGGGCTGTCGTAGTGATAGTGAGTGTCGTGGAGAATCTGGTAATGGGCGCTCATCAGACGGACACCGTTTGCTGGCTAACATCATCGACATGGGCGAAATGTCGCAGCGCCAGGCGGTCAGACACTTGTCCGCCAACGTCGGCGACTTCTTGCAGCAGGTCCGCCAAACCATCAAGGGCGGCGCGCACGCTGGCCTCGCCGAACAGGGGATTTTCCAGACAGCCAAGGTCGAAGCGCGCCAAACGCTCGACCAGTTGAGCGAGCCCGGTTTCTCGCGGTACACCGAAGTCGTCGTTCAAACGCTTGAGGGTGCGCGTCACCAGTTTCAACTGGAACAGCACCGCGTGGGGGTTCTGCTCGTCGAGCAATAGCAAGTCGAGCACGGGAATCAACTGCGCCACCGCCAGGTAACGCGAGCGGTAGGTGATGCTGCTGTTGCCCAGCTCCAGCAGCCACTCAAGCCCGGCCTGATCAAACGCCGCGGCGCCGCGCAAGAATGCCGCCAGGCTGCTGCTGAGAAACTGCAACCGCTCAAGCCGCCGACCGGTCATCAAGAAGCGCCAGCCTTCGTCGCGGGTCATGTCGTCCAGGGCAAACCCGGACAATGCCGCCAACGACATCACCAAACGGTTGAGGAAATCCAGCAACTCGCCAAAATCCGGTTCTTCGGTTTCCAGCTCCTGAGCTTCGCGCTGCAGCTCCACCAGCGCTTGCCAGTTCTCCCGCGAAAGCTTGCCGCGCACCTGGGAGGCCGTCCACTGCAAGCGCTGTAAGTTGGAGCGCAGACTGAACGCCCAGTCATCACCGAGCAACGCGGCCAGCAGCCGCTCAGGCAATTCGCCCTCCTCCGGCAGCAGCATCAGGCTCTCACCCAGATCGACCGCCGCTTGCAACGCCTGCGGGTCATCACCGTCGATATACCGCGCCAGCATGATCCGCAGCAGTCGGGCACTGTCGTCGCAACGCTCGCAATAACGGCCGAACCAGAACAGGTTTTCCACCACTCGCGAGGGCAAATACGGATCGCGGCGCACCAGATCGTGCACGCCGATGGCCCGTTGAGTCTTCCATTGCTCGCCGTTTTGCGCGCGCTCACCCAGCACCCAAGTGTCCTTGCTCGCACCGCCGCGCTGCATCGACACCACCTCGGCATCAGCCTCAGCCGCCACCCGGGTCAAGCCGCCGGGCAGCACGCGATAACCGTCGGCACTGGCCACCGCGTAGACCCGCATGCCAATAGCGCGCGGCTGCAACTGACCGTCTTCGGTTTGCCAGATCGGCGCTTGCGATAACTGCGCCAACTCCTGCGCGACATAGGCGTAAGGACGGGCCTGCATCCGCTCGGCCAAGGCCTGGCGCTGCTCGTCATTCAGATCGCGACCGAACACCGGCGCAAAACTTTGTGAGGGGAAGGCTGGTTTGATCAGCAGTTCCGGCATTTTTTCCAGCGCCTGAGCCAGTACGGGCGCTTCACCGCACCACCAGGTCGCGATGGACGGCAGGATCAGTTCTTCACCGAACAAGAATTGATTGATCCGCGGTAAAAACCCCAGCAACGCCGGCGACTCCAGCACCCCGCTGCCCAACGCATTGGCCACCAATACCCGACCCTGGCGCACCGCCTCAAGCAGGCCAGGCACACCCAGGGCCGAGTCGGTGCGCAGTTCCAACGGGTCGCAGAAGTCATCGTCGAGCCGACGCATGATGGCGTGGACGCGACGCAGACCGCTCAGGGTCTTCAGATAGACCGTGGCGTTGCGTACGGTCAAATCACCGCCCTCGACCAGTGGATAGCCAAGCTGGCGGGCCAGATACAGATGTTCAAAATAGCTCTCGTTGAAACGCCCCGGTGTCAGCAGCACCACCAAGGGTGCTTCATCATCGCTCGGTGCCTGGCGAGCCAGGGTTTCCTGCAAGGTGCGGAAGAACCCGGCCAGATGCTGCACTTTCAGATCACGGTACAGCTCGGGAAACGCTCGCGAGACGATGGTGCGATTTTCCAGCGCATAACCGGCACCGGATGGCGCTTGAGTCCGGTCAGCCGTCACCCACCAACGCCCATCGGGACTGCGCGCCAGATCCACGGCGTACAGATGCAGAAAGGCCCCGTCAGGCGGTGCAATGCCCTGACAAGGCCAGAGGAAGTTGTTATGGCCAAACACCAGTTCGGCCGGTAGCAGCCCTTCGGCGATCAAACGTTGCGGGCCGTACAGATCCGCCAACACCGCATTGAGCAAGCGCGCACGCTGGGCAATCCCGGCGGCGAGTTGCTGCCACTCATCGGCGGCAATCACATGGGGCAGCAGATCCAGCTCCCACGGGCGATCAGCGCCCTTGGGGTCGGCGTAGACGTTGTAGGTCACGCCATTTTCCTGGATCTGTCGGGCCAGCAGCGCCTGACGCTGAACCAGCTGCGCCGGGGTGCTGCGTTGCAATTGGTCGAACAGCCGACGCCAGTGCGGGCGCACCGCGCCGCTGTCGTCGAGCAATTCGTGATAAGTGCCCGCCGTCAGCGGGTAGCGGTCAAGCAGGTCAGGCATGGAAAGCTCGGCAGATACCAAGGAAAAGGCAGATTAGCGCAGACAGATGACGCCCGGATATCCGAAAAATCCGAGCGTCGTATCTGCTTTAGAAACGTCGTAAATCGAGCGTCATCGGCAGCTCGTCGTTGATCGTCAGGGTCGGCACCAGCAAGGTGCCAGGGCTGTGGCCAAGGCGGAAGAAGCGCGCCATTCGCCGGCTCTCGGCTTCGTTGGCGTTCACCGGCAAGCTGTCGTAGTTGCGCCCGCCCGGATGGGCGACGTGATACTGACAGCCGCCCAGCGAGCGCTGCATCCAGGTATCGAGCAGGTCGAACACCAATGGCGCATGCACAGGAATGGTCGGTTGCAGGCAATTGGCCGGCTGCCAGGCGCGAAAACGCACACCAGCAACAAATTCACCGACCCGCCCGGTCGGTTGCAGCGGCACCGGAATGCCATTGCAGGTCAGTAAATAACGCTGCGGCGCCAACCCCTTGAGCTTGACCTGCAAGCGCTCCAGCGACGAGTCGACATAGCGCACCGTGCCTCCCACTGCGCCCTCTTCACCCAAGACATGCCAAGGCTCAAGCGCCTGGCGCAACTCCAGCTCAATGCCGCTGACCGCGTAATCACCAACCTTCGGAAAGCGGAACTCCAGATGCGCGGCGAACCACTCCGCGCGCACGGCATAGCCCGCGGCGTTCAGGTCGACGATAACGTCGGCGAAGTCCTGCTCGATAAAGTGTGGCAACAGGAAACGATCATGCAGTTCGGTGCCCCAACGGGCCAGCTTGGCCGGCGCATAAGGCTCACGCCAGAACCGCGCCACCAGCGCCCGCAGTAGCAGCTGCTGGGCCAGGCTCATGCGCGCATGAGGCGGCATTTCGAACGCTCGCAACTCCAACAGACCGAGGCGACCGGTCGCGCCATCAGGCGAATACAGTTTGTCGATGCAGAACTCGGCCCGGTGAGTGTTGCCAGTCACGTCGATCAGCAGGTTGCGCAGCAAGCGGTCGACCAACCATGGCGGGCACTCTTCACCCGGCTTGGGCATTTGCGCGAAGGCGATCTCCAGCTCATACAACGCGTCGTTACGCGCTTCGTCTACTCGCGGCGCCTGGGACGTCGGGCCGATGAACAGTCCGGAGAACAGGTAAGACAGCGACGGGTGGTTATGCCAGTAACTGATCAGGCTGCGCAGCAGATCCGGGCGACGCAGAAACGGTGAGTCGGCCGGTGTCGCGCCGCCCAGTACGAAATGGTTACCGCCGCCGGTGCCTGTGTGGCGGCCATCAATCATGAATTTCTCGGTGGTCAGTCGCGTCTGCCGCGCCTCTTCGTAGAGGAACTCGGTGCGCTCCACCAGTTCATCCCAACTGGCGGAGGGCTGCACGTTGACCTCGATCACACCCGGGTCGGGGGTGATCCGGAAATTGCTCAGACGCGGATCGCTCGGCGGCTCATAGCCTTCCAGCAACACCGGGCAATGCAACTCCTCGGCGGTGGCTTCGATGGCGCTGACCAGTTCCAGATAGTCTTCCACCCGCTCCAACGGCGGCATGAACAAGTACAGCCGCCCTTCCCGCGCCTCAGCGCAGAACGCGGTACGGGTCAGCCAGTCGGCGGACTCGTCCAGTTTTGGTGCGCGTTCAACGGCGGTCGCCGGGTTGCCATGAACCTGCAACTGCGCGGTGGCGGGCAGTTCAGGCAAGTCCTGATTCGGATCGGTCGGATGCACAAACGGATATTCCGCCGCCGTCACCCAAGGCTGCGAAGCCAGCGGCAAGCGATAGCCCAACGGCGAATCGCCCGGCACCAGTCGACAATGGCTGTCACGCAAGTACCAACTACCGCTCTGCCATTGATCACCTTTGGCGGTGCGCGCCAGCGGCAGGACCTGACCAATGACCTTGTCCAGGCCCTGGCTGAAGACTTTATGCAGGCGGGCCCGCTCGAGCTCGTCGCCCAGACGTGAGTCTTTGGCGCTGACGTTCAGCGGCAAGGCGCCTTCACGCCAGAGGTAATAGAAATTGTCTTCGTAGGCCGGAAACACAAAGCGTGTCGGCAGTTTCAAGCGCTCGGCGACACTCGCCAGAAAACGCCCGGCCAGCTCACCATCAGCGCCATAGTCTTCCTGCTCATCGGCAATCAGTGCGCTGTTGTGCCAGATCGGCACGCCGTCGCGCCGCCAATACAGATTGAGCGACCAGCGCGGCAGCTGCTCGCCGGGGTACCACTTGCCCTGGCCGAAATGCACCAAGCCCTTGGGCGCGTAGTGTTTGCGCATGCGCTGGAACAGTTCGGCGGACAGCTTGCGCTTGTCCGGCCCCAGCGCGGCGGTGTTCCATTCAGCGCCATCCGGATCGTCGATAGAGACGAAGGTCGGCTCACCGCCCATGGTCAGGCGTACGTCGCCCTCGAGTAGATCAGCATCGATCTGTCGGCCCAACGCCTGAATCGCCAGCCACTGGTCTTCGGTGTAGGGCTTGGTAACCCGAGGGGCCTCCCAGATCCTTTCCACTGACATTTCGTGGGTGAATTCACACTCGCACGGTTCGACCAAGCCACTGATCGGCGCGGCAGAGGAAGGATCAGGGCTACAGGCCAACGGAATATGCCCTTCACCGGCAAACAGCCCAGAGGTTGCGTCCAGGCCTATCCAGCCAGCACCCGGCAAGTACACCTCGCACCAGGCATGCAGATCGGTGAAATCCACCTCGGTGCCGGACGGGCCGTCGAGGGCTTTGACATCGGCGGTCAGTTGAATCAGATAGCCGGAGACAAACCGCGCCGCAAGGCCAAGGTTGCGCAGCAATTGCACCAGTAGCCAGGCCGAGTCGCGGCAGGAGCCCGAGGCGTTTTCCAGCGTGTGCTCAGGCGTCTGCACACCCGGCTCCATACGGATCAGGTAACTGATGTCTTCGCTCAGGCGCTGATTCAGCGCGACCAGGAAGTCGACGCTGGGCAGCGGCGTGCGGTCGATGCCTTCCAGGTAGGCCTCGAATTTCGGCGTCAGCGGCAGTGTTTCCAGGTACGGCGCCAGCTCACGCTGTTCGTCAGCAGCGTAGGCGAAAGGGATCTTTTCCGCGTAGGGCTCAAGGAAGAAATCGAACGGATTGAACACCGCCATCTCGGCCAGCAGATCGACCTCGATCCGCAGCTCGTCGGTTTTCTCCGGGAATACCAGTCGCGCCAGGTAATTGCCCTGGGGGTCTTGCTGCCAGTTGATGAAATGCTGTTCGGGCAAAACCTTCAGCGCATACGAGAGAATCCGCGTGCGACTGTGAGCAGCCGGACGCAGGCGAACAATCTGCGGCCCGAGTTCTACCGCACGGTCGTAGCGGTAATGTGTGACATGGTGTAATGCGACATGGATCGACACGGCGTGCCTCCTGCGAGCCTGGACGTTATCGAAAGCGGCGCAAGACTTATGCCATACAGACAAGTCTGGCGCTTTCTTCGGTTACCCAGGGCAGTACAGCACTAAAATCGGGCGATGCGGGATTTTGCTTTGGGAGAGTTGCACGCAAATGAGGCGGCGTGCGGGCAGGTTGCTCGTTTGACTCAAGACCCACCCCTCACCCCAGCCCTCGCCCCTCTGGGGAGAGGGCTAGGGTGAGGGGTCGATCTATCTGACACCACAACGCAAAACGCCAGCCCGAAGGCTGGCGTTGTCTTTACTGCTGACTGCGCTTAACGCGGTACGACCGGCTTACGCGCAGGCTTTGGCCCCTTGCCTTTGGCCGCATCCTTGCGCTCCTTGGCAGCTTGCTGGTTGCGGGCGAACGCCGCCGCTTTGGCCTGTTCGCGCTTGTCCCACGGGTTGCCGCCATCGCTGGCACGTGGAGGCAGGCCGGTGTGCTGGGTCAGGATCTTGGTGGTCTTTTCCTGGGCCACTTTATGACTGCCGGCCGGCGTCGAGTTTTTGCGACGGGCACTCTGGTAGCTGTCGGTCGCCGGCTGGTGCAGCGGGATCAACTGGTTCTTGCCCGGCCCGATCAGGTCGGCACGACCCATACGGGTCAAGGCTTCACGCAGCATCGGCCAGCCTTTCGGGTCGTGGTAACGCAAGAACGCCTTGTGCAGACGACGCTGCTCTTCGCTCTTGACGATGGTCACGCTGTCGCTCTTGTAGGTGACCTTGCGCAACGGGTTCTTGCCCGAGTGGTACATGGCGGTGGCAGTAGCCATCGGCGACGGGTAGAACGCCTGCACCTGGTCAGCACGGAAGGCGTTGCCCTTGAGCCACAAGGCCAGGTTCATCATGTCTTCGTCGGTGGTGCCCGGGTGCGCGGCAATGAAATACGGAATCAGGTACTGCTCTTTCCCGGCTTCCTTGGAATACTTCTCAAACATCCGCTTGAACTTGTCATAGCTGCCGATGCCCGGCTTCATCATCTGGTTGAGCGGACCTTCCTCGGTGTGTTCCGGGGCGATCTTCAGGTAACCACCAACGTGGTGGGTCACCAGCTCCTTGACGTACTCCGGCGACTCGACCGCGAGGTCATAGCGCAGGCCGGAGGCAATCAGGATCTTCTTCACACCTGGCAAAGCGCGAGCGCTGCGATACAGCTGAATCAGCGATGAGTGGTCGGTGTTCAGGTTCGGGCAAATGCCGGGGAACACGCACGAAGGCTTGCGGCACGCGGATTCGATTTCCGGGGTTTTGCAGGCAATGCGGTACATGTTCGCGGTCGGGCCGCCGAGGTCGGAAATGACACCGGTAAAGCCTGGGACCTTGTCGCGAATCTCTTCGATCTCGCGAATGATCGACTCTTCGGAGCGGTTCTGGATGATCCGGCCTTCGTGCTCGGTGATCGAGCAGAAGGTGCAGCCGCCGAAGCAGCCGCGCATGATGTTCACCGAGAAGCGGATCATGTCGTAGGCCGGAATTTTTTCCTTGCCGTACGCCGGATGCGGAATCCGTGCGTAAGGCATGCCGAACACGTAGTCCATTTCTTCGGTGGTCATCGGGATGGGCGGCGGGTTGAACCAGACGTCCACTTCACCGTGCTTCTGAACCAGCGCGCGGGCGTTGCCCGGGTTGGTTTCAAGGTGCAGCACGCGGTTGGCGTGGGCGTAAAGAACGGCATCGCCACGGACTTTCTCTACCGACGGCAGACGAATCACGGTCTTGTCGCGGGTCATCCGCGGGCTCGCCAGGATCTGTACGACCTTGGCTTCTTCTGGATCTTCGACCGGACCTTTCTCTTGCTCGATAGCGCAGGCCTGGGTGTCCTGGGTGTTCACGTACGGGTTGATGATCTTGTCGACCTTGCCCGGACGGTCGATACGCGTGGAATCGACCTCGTACCAGCCTTGCGGCGTGTCGCGACGAATGAACGCTGTGCCGCGAACATCGGTGATGTCTTCGATCTTGTGACCGTAGGACAGACGCTGGGCGACTTCGACGATCGCGCGCTCGGCGTTGCCGTAGAGCAGGATGTCGGCGCAGGCGTCGATCAGGATCGAGTTGCGAACCCGGTCCTGCCAGTAATCATAGTGGGCGATGCGACGCAGCGAAGCTTCGATGCCGCCCAGAACGATCGGCACATTCTTGTAGGCTTCCTTACAGCGCTGGCTATAGACCAGGCTCGCGCGATCCGGACGTTTGCCAGCCATGCCACCGGGGGTGTAGGCGTCATCGGAACGGATTTTCTTGTCGGCGGTGTAGCGGTTGATCATCGAGTCCATGTTGCCGGCCGCGACGCCGAAGAACAGATTCGGCTCGCCAAGCTTCATGAAATCGTCTTTGGACTGCCAGTTAGGCTGCGCGATGATGCCGACGCGAAAGCCCTGAGACTCAAGCAAACGACCGATGATCGCCATGCCGAACGACGGGTGATCGACGTAGGCATCACCGGTGACGATGATGATGTCACAAGAATCCCAGCCAAGCTGATCCATCTCCTCCCTGCTCATCGGCAGGAATGGCGCTGGCCCGAAACATTCGGCCCAGTACTTGGGATAGTCAAATAACGGCTTGGCTGCTTGCATGTCGATGACCGGTGTTGGCTTTCAATGGGACTCTTTGTTTCCAAAGAATTTCGCGGGCGCGGAATATAGCACAAAATTTAACCAATTCCGACGACCATGGTCGGAAATTGGTGGCACCAACAAGTTATTCGTCTTCGAAGTTGTAACTGCCTGGCGCGAGGTTTTCGAAACGGGTGTACTTACCGATAAACGCCAGGCGAGTGGTGCCGATCGGACCGTTACGCTGTTTACCGATGATGATTTCGGCGATGCCTTTGTGCTCGGTTTCCGGGTGATACACCTCGTCCCGGTACACAAACATGATGACGTCAGCATCCTGCTCGATCGCTCCAGATTCCCGCAGGTCGGAGTTGATCGGGCGTTTGTTCGGACGTTGCTCCAGGGAACGGTTGAGCTGCGACAGTGCAACCACCGGGCAGTTGAACTCCTTGGCCAGGGCTTTCAACGAGCGAGAAATCTCGGAGATCTCGTTGGTCCGGTTATCGCCGCCAGAGCCTGGAATCTGCATCAATTGCAGGTAGTCGATCATGATCAGGCCAACCTCGCCATGCTCACGCACCAGTCGACGAGTACGCGCACGCATCTCCGAAGGGCTAATACCCGCGGTGTCATCGATGAACAGCTTGCGATCGTTGAGCAGGTTGACCGCCGAGGTCAGGCGCGGCCAGTCATCGTCTTCCAGGCGACCGGCACGGACTTTGGTCTGGTCAATCCGGCCCAGTGACGACAGCATACGCATGATCAGCGATTCGCCTGGCATCTCCAGCGAGTAAACCAATACAGCCTTCTCGCTGCGCAGTACGGCGTTCTCCACCAGGTTCATGGCGAAGGTGGTCTTACCCATGGACGGACGGCCAGCGACGATGATCAAGTCCGACGGCTGCAGGCCGCTGGTCATCCCGTCGAGGTCGGTATAACCGGTGGACAGGCCGGTGATGGCGTTGTCGGTGTTGAACAGCGTATCGATACGGTCGATGGCCTTGGTCAACAGGTCGTTGACGCTGACCGGGCCGCCGGTTTTCGGACGCGCTTCGGCGATCTGGAAGATCTGCCGTTCGGCTTCGTCGAGAATCTCGGCGGCACTGCGGCCTTCCGGGTTGAAGGCGCTGTCGGCGATTTCAGTACTGATGCCGATCAATTGACGCAAGGTCGCTCGCTCACGAACGATTTGCGCATAGGCCTTGATGTTGGCGACCGATGGCGTGTTTTTCGCCAGTTCGCCCAGATAACCAAGACCGCCGACTTGCGAAGTCTGACCTTCCTTGTCCAATTGCTCGGCAAGGGTCACGACGTCGATCGGCGAGTTCTGATCGGCCAGTTTGGCGATCGCACGGAAGATCAGGCGGTGGTCATGTCGATAGAAATCGCCGTCGGAGACTTGATCGAGCACGCGTTCCCAGGCGTTGTTGTCCAGCATCAGACCACCGAGTACAGCCTGTTCGGCCTCGATGGAATGCGGCGGCACCTTCAGGGCAGCGGTTTGCAGATCGTATTGCTCAGGAGCAGAGATATCGTTCATGGCCACTTGGGTTCTGGTTATGAAAAGCGGGGGTCTACAGAAAGACAAAGGGCACGACCTGTAAACAGGATCGTGCCCGATGTTACCGGCAAGCACCCTAGGGTGCCAGCCGACAAGTACTGCTTAAGCTGCTACCACAACAACGCGTACGGTTGCTTCAACTTCAGCGTGCAGGTGCACGGCTACGTCGAATTCGCCTACGTTGCGGATGGTGCCGTTCGGCAGACGAACTTCGCTTTTTGCAACTTCAACGCCAGAGGCGGTCAGTGCATCAGCGATGTCGTGGGTGCCGATCGAACCGAACAGCTTGCCTTCGTCACCGGCGGTGGCAGTGATAGTCACTTCCAGCTCAGCCAGTTGGGCAGCGCGAGTTTCGGCAGAAGCTTTTTTGTCTGCAGCCAGTTTTTCCAGCTCAGCACGACGCTCTTCGAACGCAGCCAGGTTGGCAGCGGTCGCAGCGGTAGCTTTGCCGAAAGGCAGCAGGTAGTTACGGCCGTAACCAGCCTTAACATTTACCTTATCGCCCAGGTTGCCCAGGTTGGCGATTTTTTCCAGAAGGATCAGTTGCATGTGAAAATCCTCTAACTTTTAACCTTCACCGTTCGCGTTATCGGCGTCTTTCGGCGCCAAACGACCGCGAATATCAATCAGGCTGTCGACAATGGCCAACACCACGAGTAACGGATAGATCAGTTGCATAAACAGCAACAGCGTTACGTACAACCCCACCAGCCAAAACTTGGCCAGTCGCTTTTCAGCCACCAGCCCGTGAATCAGGGCCAGCCCGGCGAACACCAGCGGTACGCTGCACAACGGCGTTAACATCGCCATCTGAGAACCGAAATTCGGCCCCAGAAGCATGCACGCCAGCAGCAACATCGCTGGCCCCAGCGGGATACGGATGGCGCGAAACTCGCGACCAAAACCACCGGGGTTGTACAACAACGCCTGCCAGTAGCGCCCAAGAATCAGGCTCAGCACACTGACGATCTGCAACAAGGCCGCAATCAAGCCGGTCAGGACGGGGGCAATCAGTGACGCCAGACGCGCTCGCTCTTCTACCGAAAACTGCTGGTAGAGATCTCCAAGCGCCAGCGGCAGGATTTTTACCAACTCCTGCGCCAGGCTTTCGATCTGAGGGCGGAAAGCCGCACCCAACACCACTGAAAACACCAATCCCATCGCTATGCTGACCAGCAGCACGCGGTTCCAGGACTCACTTGCGCGTAAAACCAACGCAAGGCCCGACGACCCGAGCAGCACCATAAGTGCGCGTGGATCATCAGAGTAAAGCCACCAGATCAACGCCGGCAGCAGTCCCAGAGCAAGAACGCCAAGGGCGTCCTTCAATCCGCGCCGCAGGAGCACGAGGCTTCCCGCGGCAGCACCCAACCAATACAACAACGGCAATGCTGCACATCCGGCCACTACCAGAGTGGCCTGCATACGACCGCGCATGATGAACTCAGCTAAGGCGCGCATGCATTCAATCCCTTACTACGTGTCGACTGCCCGGTCTCAGCGGCCGTGGCTGTCGGTGTAGGCCAGCAGGGCCAGGAAGCGGGCGCGCTTGATAGCGGTGGCCAGCTGACGCTGATAACGAGCTTTGGTACCGGTGATGCGGCTTGGAACGATTTTGCCGGTCTCGGATACATAAGCTTTCAGAGTGTTGAGATCTTTGTAATCGATCTCTTTCACGTCTTCAGCGGTGAAGCGGCAGAATTTACGACGACGGAAGAAACGTGCCATGTAATTGGCTCCTCAAAAGGTCCGTGGATTACTCGTCAGCGTTATCGCTGGCGTCGCTGTCATCACCATCAACGCCATCGGCGCTGTCGGAGTGCTCAGGACGGTCGCGACGCTCACGGCGCTCACTGCGGTTTTCTTCAGCCTTGAGCATCTCGGATTGGCCGGTAACGGCTTCTTCGCGACGGATGACCAGGTTACGGATCACTGCATCGTTGTAGCGGAAGTTGTCTTCCAGCTCAGCCAGGGCTTTGCCGGTGCATTCAACGTTCAACATCACGTAGTGAGCCTTGTGAACATTGTTGATTGCGTAGGCCAGTTGACGACGGCCCCAATCTTCCAGACGGTGGACTTTGCCGCCGTCTTCTTCGATCAGCTTGGTGTAACGCTCTACCATGCCGCCGACTTGCTCGCTTTGATCCGGGTGGACCAAAAAGATGATTTCGTAATGACGCATGAATGCTCCTTACGGGTTGTAGCCTGCCGCTCAAAAGCGGTCAGACAAGGAGTGAATGACACTTGTGTGTCTTGCCAGAGGTAGGCACATGTATGCCTGCCGTCACAGCAAGGGGCGCAATTGTAGAGAAGGGGTGAGAGAGGCGCAAGGCAATTGGTGATTATTTGAACAGTCTCGTTCATGCCACAACCTTTCGCCCTGATACAAACCATTGTGGGAGCGAGCCTGCTCGCGATGGGGGCGCAACATTCAATATTTATGCTGAATGTTACACCGCTATCGCGAGCAGGCTCGCTCCCACAGGGGATCTGCAGCAGATCAGGACTTCTTGGTAGTTCCGGCAGCCTTGACGCTGCGCTGGCGCAGCGCTTCGAACAGGCAGACGCCGGTGGCCACGGAAACGTTGAGACTGCTGACGCTGCCGGCCATCGGCAGACGCACCAAGTAGTCGCAAAGATCGCGAGTCAGGCGGCGCATCCCGCTGCCTTCCGCACCCATGATCAGGATGGTCGGACCGGTCAGGTCTTGCTGATACAGATCCTGCTCAGCCTCGCCCGCCGTACCGACGACCCACAAGCCGCGCTGCTTGAGTTTTTCCAGGGTACGCGCCAGGTTGGTCACGGCCACCAACGGAATCACTTCCGCCGCGCCACAGGCGACTTTCCGCACCGTCGGAGTCAGGGTGGCTGACTTGTCCTTTGGTACGATCACGGCCAAAGCACCCGCCGCATCGGCAGAACGCAGGCAAGCACCGAGGTTGTGCGGATCGGTCACGCCGTCGAGCACCAGCAGCAATGGTGCGCCTTCGGTGCGATCGAGCAATTCGTCGAGCATCGCCTCGCCCCAGACCTGGCTCGGGCTCACGTCCGCCACCACGCCCTGGTGCACGCCTTCGACCCAGGCATCCAACTCACGACGCTCGGCGTTGCCGACGGCTACGCGATTTTCGTTCGCCAGCTCGATCAGCGTCTGAACCCGCGGATCACTGCGGCCTTCAGCCAGCCAGATCTGCTTGACGCGTTTTGGGTGATGACGCAACAGCGCTTCTACAGCATGCACGCCGTAGATTTTTTCCAACTGACTCATGACTTGGCCTTAGGTTTACGCACTCCGCCGCTTTTCGCGGCTGGAGCCGAGCCCGCTTTTGGCGGGCCTTTACGGTGTTTACTCGGTTTGGCTGGCTTGCCCGTCGAACTGGCTGACCCCGACCTTCCGGACTTTCCCTCAGACGCCGCTTTACCGCCGCTTTTCGCTTCGTTCAGCAACGCCTGCTTCATTTCACGACTTTTGCGCAGCTCGGCGTTTTTCGCCGCAGCATCGCTCGGACGATAAGCTTCGCCGGATTTTTTATCTGCCGCAGTACGCCGCCCGGTTTTCGCCGTTGCCGGCTCAGGAACAGGTTTCGCCGCAGGCACATCGACACCCGCCGTACGCTTTTTGCGACCGATCGGTGCGCTGATGGTTTTTTCGGCCATCTCGAAGTCGATCTTGCGTTCGTCGAGGTCAACCCGCATGACCCGCACTTCCACGGTGTCACCCAAGCGGAAGCTGCGACCGGTACGCTCACCAGCCAGGCGATGGTGCACAGGATCGAAGTGGTAGTAGTCACCCGGCAAGGCGGTGACGTGCACCAGACCTTCGACATAGATATCGGTCAGCTCAACGAACAGACCAAAACCTGTCACCGCGGTGATCACACCTGGGAACGACTCGCCAACGCGGTCTTTCATGAACTCGCACTTGAGCCAGTTCACAACGTCACGAGTGGCTTCATCGGCACGCCGCTCGCTCATCGAGCATTGCTCGCCGAGCTGCTCCAATGCCGCTTCGTCGTACGGGTAAATACGCGCTTTCGTGATGGTCATCGCACCGGCACGCTTGACGTGCGGGGTGTTCTGTTTGGAATGGATGACACTGCGAATCGCCCGGTGCGTGAGCAAGTCCGGGTAACGGCGGATCGGCGAAGTGAAGTGGGTATAGGCTTCGTAATTCAGGCCAAAGTGACCCTGGTTATCGGCACTATAAACCGCCTGACTCAACGAGCGCAGCATGACGGTCTGGATCAGATGGAAATCCGGACGATCCTTGATGCCGGCAAGCAACGCCTGGTAATCCTTCGGCGACGGACCCTCTTTGCCTTTATGCAGGGACAGACCGAGCTCACCCAGGAACGCGCGAAGCTTTTCCAGACGTTCCGGCGGCGGACCCGCGTGGACCCGGTACAACGCAGGGATTTCGTGCTTTTTCAGGAACTCAGCGGTGGCCACGTTGGCCGCCAGCATGCATTCCTCGATCAGTTTGTGCGCATCGTTACGAACGGTCGGGGTAATTTCAGCAATTTTGCGCCCGGAACCGAAGATGATTCGGGTTTCCATGGTTTCAAAATCGATCGCACCACGAACATGCCGCGCGCCGAGCAGCACTTTGTACAGCGCGTACAGCTGCTTGAGGTGCGGCACGACATCCGAGTATTCGCCACGCAGTTGCTTGGCTTCGCTGGTTTTCGGCTGCTCGAGGATCGTGCTGACCTTGTTGTAGGTCAGACGTGCCTGAGAGTGGATCACCGCTTCGTAGAACTGGTAATCGGTCATCTCGCCGGTTTTCGAGATAGTCATCTCGCACACCATGGCCAAACGGTCGACTTTCGGGTTCAGCGAGCACAGGCCGTTGGACAACTGCTCCGGCAGCATCGGTATCACACGCTCGGGGAAATACACCGAGTTGCCGCGTACCTGGGACTCGGTGTCCAGCGCCGACCCAATCTTCACGTAGCTGGAAACGTCGGCGATGGCCACGTACAACTTCCAGCCGCCGGAGAACAGGCGCAGCTTGCCCGGCTTGACTTCGCAATAGACCGCGTCGTCGAAGTCGCGCGCATCTTCGCCGTCAATGGTGACGAACGGCAGATGACGCAAGTCGATGCGTTTCTCTTTGTCTTTTTCTTCAACTTCCGGCTTGAGCTTGGCGGCTTCTTTGAGCACCGCTTCAGGCCAGACGTGAGGAATATCGTAAGTACGCAGCGCGACATCGATTTCCATGCCCGGCGCCATGTAGTTGCCCACGACCTCGACCACGTCGCCTTGCGGCTGGAAGCGTGGCGTTGGCCAGTGAGTAATCTTCACTTCGACGAACTGACCGACTTTGGCGCCGGCATTGCGACCCGGCGTGACCAGCACTTCTTGCTGGATCTTCGGGTTGTCGGCAACGACGAAGCCGATACCACCCTCTTCGAAGTAACGGCCAACGATGCTTTCGTGAGCACGGGTGACCACTTCGACGATCATGCCTTCACGACGACCACGACGGTCCAGACCGGACACCCGGGCCAGCGCACGATCACCGTCGAACACCAGACGCATTTGCGCCGGGCTCATGAACAGGTCGTCACTGCCGTCGTCAGGGATCAGGAAGCCGAAGCCATCACGGTGACCACTAATGCGACCAAGGATCAGGTCGAGTTTGTCCACCGGCGCATAGGTGCCACGACGGGTGTAGATGAGTTGAGCATCGCGCTCCATGGCGCGCAGGCGGCGACGCAGGGCTTCGAGTTGGTCTTCTGTGGTCAGACCAAACTCCTCCACCAACTGCTCGCGGTTAGCTGGCGAACCCCGATCAGCAAGATGCTTGAGGATCAGTTCGCGGCTAGGAATAGGGTTTTCGTATTTTTCCGCTTCACGAGCGGCCTCGGGATCGAGGGACTGCCAATCGGCCATTAGAGAGTTTTCACCTTGTCTATATGCGGGTTAGTTTGGCATACGCGTATTGAAACGGGAAATTTCAGGCTCGGACAGCACGTGAAAAGCCCTTTGCCAAGCATAGAAAGCTCACAGAAATGCCGCTCGCGAAATTTTCCAGGTATTTTTGATAACAGGGGTTTACAGTTAAAAAGTTGGTCCGTATAGTGCGCGCCATCGACGACGGAGACGTTGTCGATATTGCCCAGATGGTGAAATTGGTAGACACGCCAGCTTCAGGTGCTGGTGACCGCAAGGTCGTGGAAGTTCGAGTCTTCTTCTGGGCACCAATTTAGAGTTGGAGATTACATGAATCTTCAGACTCTCACAAAAACCCGCGAAAGCGGGTTTTTGCATTCTAAGTGTTTGATTTATTAAAACCAAAACAGGGGTTTACAGATCAAAACGCTCTCCGTATAGTGCGCTCCATCAACGGCGAACAACGCTGCTGATACTGCCCAGATGGTGAAATTGGTAGACACGCCAGCTTCAGGTGCTGGTGACCGCAAGGTCGTGGAAGTTCGAGTCTTCTTCTGGGCACCAATTCAAATTCAAGAGCATCGTTCTTGAGTTTCACAAAAACCCGCGAAAGCGGGTTTTTGCGTTTCTGGCTTTCGAATCTACAAAGCCCATCTCAATACCCCCCGATCCAACACCCGTCTTTATAACCTCAAAGCCCAAACCTCAGCCTCTAACCGCACATGAGAAACGATATCGTTTATCATTGTTACAAGTTTTTGCGATACGACAGCGAGGAATCCTGCGAATGATGTTTCGAAATACCCTGCTCCCGACATCCCTTCTGCGTGGCCTGACCATCACCCTACTAGGCCTGACCCTCGCCTCTCCCCTCACCCAAGCTGCCGATCCGGTTTCCCTGACGCTTTACAACGGTCAACACAAGGAAGTCGGCGACGCCATCGCCAAAGCGTTCGAAGCCAGGACCGGCATTCACGTCAACGTGCGCAAAGGCAGCAGCAACCAACTCGCCAGCCAGATCGTTGAAGAAGGCGACCGCTCGCCTGCCGACGTGATTTACACCGAAGAGTCGCCGCCGCTGAACAAACTCGGCGAACAAGGCCTGCTGGCGAAGATCGACGCCGCAACCCTCGACGTACTGCCCAAGGAATACGTGGCCGGCAACGGCACTTGGATGGGGGTCACTGCACGAGTCCGGGTGGTCGCATTCAACCCGAAACTGATCGACGAGAAAAACCTGCCGAAGTCGGTCATGGAGTTCTCCCAACCACAATGGCAAGGAAAGGTAGGCTTCGTCCCAACCAGTGGTGCCTTTCAGGAACAGGCCGTGGCGATCATCAAAGTGCACGGAATGGACGCTGCCGAAGAGTGGCTGACCGGCCTGCGCGCCTTCGGCAAGGTCTACAGCAACAACATGGTGGCCTTGAAAGCCGTAGAGAATGGCGAAGTCGCCAGCGTCCTGGTAAACAATTACTACTGGTTCGCCTTACAGCGCGAAAAAGGTCAGCTCGACTCAAAACTGCATTACTTCACCGGCGGCGATGTTGGCGGGCTGATCACCGTATCCAGTGCGGCCGCACTCAAATCCAGCAAACACCCGAAAGAAGCCCAGCAACTCCTCGCCTTCATGGCTGGCGAAGAAGGCCAGCGCGTGATTACCCAGACCTCGGCGGAATACCCGCTGCGCAAAGGTATGGAGTCGGATCGGGGCCTGAAACCCTTCAACGAACTGCAACCACCCAACGTAACCCCGGCGGATCTGGGCAATGCAGAGCAGGCACTGGACCTGGAACGTGACGTTGGCCTGAACTAATGAGCGCATCGCTACCCGCCTCCGCTTCGCGCGAAGGTTATGCGCCACGGCGCAAACAGCCGTCGATCTGGCTGCTGCTGCCGGTCCTGCTGTTGGTCGCCCTTAGCCTGTTGCCGTTGTTGTATGTCGGGCTCAAGGCCTGGCAAGCCGGCTGGGTGCAAGCGCTGCACCTGTTGTGGCGGCCCTATGTGTTCGGCTTGCTGCGCAACACGCTGCTGCTGATGGTCGGCGTCACGCTGGCTTGCGCAGTGATCGGGCTATCGCTGGCCTGGCTACTGGAACGCAGCAATTTGCCCGGCCGCCGCTTGTGGGGCGTGGTGCTTTGCCTGCCATTTGCCGTGCCGGCGTTTGTCAGCAGTTTTACCTGGGTTTCGCTTAGCGCGAACTTCGAAGGCCTGGGCGGCGCCATTCTTGTCATGACCCTCTCCAAGTACCCACTGGTTTTCCTTCCGGTGGCCGCCACGCTGCGCAACCTCGACCCTTCGCTGGAAGAGTCAGCACGAACCCTGGGACAAAACCGTTGGGGCGTATTCTTCAGGATTACCCTGCCCTTGCTTTGGCCTTCTTTACTGGCCGGATCACTGCTGATCGCCCTGCACATGCTGGTGGAGTTTGGCGCCCTGTCGATCATCGGCCTGCAAACCTTTACCACAGCCATCTATCAACAGTTCGAGCTGGAATTCAGCAACGCCAATGCGGCGATGTTGTCTGCCGTATTGCTCGCACTTTGCCTGGCGCTGCTGTGGCTGGAGTTGCGGGTTCGCGGCAAGGGCCGCCATGTGCGGATCGGCCAGGGTGCCGCGCGGCATGCCGAGCAGGTTCGCCTGGGTAAGTGGGCGACTGTCGGTCAGCTTTATTGCCTGTCGCTCGCGATTATCGGCAGCGGCATTCCTTTGGGCATGCTGGCGTATTGGCTGGCAGTGGGTTCGTCAGCGGCATTCCCGGTGGGCGCCATCAGCGAAGCGTTGTTGTCTTCGCTATCGCTGTCCCTGGGTGGTGCAGCGCTGTGCCTGGTGCTGGCCGTGCCGGTTGGCTTGCTGGTGGTGCGTTACAAAGGCCGATTAGCACTCTGGGCGGAACGCTTGCCCTACTTGCTGCATGCACTGCCGGGATTGGTGATCGCACTGACGCTAGTGTTCTTTGCGCTGCATTACGCTCCCGTGCTGTATCAGACGTCCACGCTGCTGCTGATCGCTTATGCGCTGCTGTTTCTGCCGCTGGCTCAAGCGCCAATCCGCACTGCACTGAATAAGGCCGCGCCGCAACTGGAAGAGGCTGCCCGAACCCTCGGCGCATCGTCCTTCAGCGCGTTTTGCCGAGTGACTCTGCCGATTATCTTCCCGGCCCTAGGGGCCGCGTTTGCGCTGGTGTTTCTTGATGCGATGAAGGAACTCACAGCGACGTTGCTGCTCAGCCCGACAGGACTGAACACGCTGGCGACGGAAGTCTGGGCGCATACGGCGAATGTTGAATTCGCGGCAGCAGCACCTTATGCGGCGTTGTTGATTCTGGTTTCTGGTTTGCCGGTCTATTTGCTGACGACGCGGATGTACCTGAGCCGCTGAGATTGTCATCGCGAGCAAGCCCGCTCCCACACTAGGTCTTCTGTGAGCACACTATTTGTGAGCAGCAGAGATCAAATGTGGGAGCGGGCTTGCTCGCGAATGCGATAACCCAGACAACAAATCAGGCCCTGAACTGCCCCAAGCTCGCTTTCAACTGCGCCGCCAGACCATCCAGCACTTTGCCGCTGGCAGTTGTCTCCACCACCGCCTGAGCCGCGCGCTCTGCCTGGGCATGGATGGTTTCAACCCTTCCGCGCACCGCGTGCGCACCTTGCGCCTGATGGGCTGCAGCCTGGGTAGCCAGACCGATCGCGGCGTGCACTTGCTCAACCGATGACTGCACCGACTGCTGCAGCCGCGCACTGTCACGCAACACCAGCAAACCTTCACTGGCCTGGCGACCCGCCTGACCAATCGCCGCTACCGCTTCGCGTGCACCTTGCTGCAAGGCGCCGATATGCGCCTGAATGTCGCCGGTGGAACTCTGAGTCTTGCTCGCCAGTGCCCGCACTTCATCGGCCACCACCGCGAACCCGCGCCCGGTTTCACCGGCACGCGCCGCTTCGATGGCCGCGTTCAGCGCCAGCAAGTTGGTCTGCTCGGCGATTCCATGGATCACCGTCAGCACCACCTCGATCTGCTCACTTTGTTGCGCCAGGCGCTCGATCACTTTAGATCCGGCCTCCACCTGCCCGGCCAACGCTTCGATCAGACTGCCGACCTGAGCGGACGTGCGAGTGTTCTCGTCGGTCGCCTGACGGATATCCACCACCTGTTTCAAAGCCGCCTGCATGGCATGACTTTCGGCCTGCGCTTCATCGGCCATTTTCGACAACGCACGCAAGCTCTCTGCCACCTCGTCTCGCTGCGACGCTGCCGCCGCATCTGCACCGGCATTGCGCAGCGTCATGGCACCGATTTCTACACCCGTGCGCTGCGCCACATCGCCCGCTTCGCGCACAATCGGCTGCAACTTATCCACAAAGCGATTGACCGCCGCGGCCATTTCGCCGATCTCGTCCTTGCTGTTGAGCTGGACGCGCTTGGTCAAATCGCCCTCACCGGCCGCCAGGTCATTGAGGGCGGCAATCAACAGATGTAACCGGTTGACCACCCGACGCCCTAGCACGACCGCCAGCAACAGCAAGACACCGAGCCCAACCAACGCCAAGCCCATACCGATCCGCCAGCGCAAGGTTGCGGCCGCTTCCTGGACGGTACTGGTGGTGTTGTCCTTCATCTGCGACGCAGTGGTTTGCGCCGACTGCAGCCGCGCTCGCATCGCCGTGGCGCTATCAGCCGCCGCCCCCTTGAGGCTATCGCCAACCAGTTGGTCACTGCTGGCGATCAAAGCAGAGAAGCGCTTATCCAGAGCCGCCAGATCAGTCTCAACTGAAGCCGTGGAGACGCCCATCAAGACCTTGCCGATTTCCACCCCATTGGGACTGATCGAAGCTTCGAGGTAGTAAACCGAAGGATCGTTTTTCGCCGCATCCAACACTTTATCCATTGCGCGCTCGCCCTGGCCTTTTTCCAAAAGGGCCTTGTTGATCGGGTTTTCCCGATTCATATAGCGAGTCAGGTGCTGGCCGGTAGCGTCGTCATACACCACGAACAGCACGTTGGGATTGCGTTGGGCACGTCGAGCGAACTCGGAAAGGGCCGGGACGTCGCTGTCCCACATCGCGCGCGGAGCCACAGAAGCAAGAAGCTGGGCCATGTCATTGGCCGAGTCCTTCAAATCCTTCTCCAACGTCGCACGCAGTTGCACCTGCTCGTCCTTCAGCCGCGAGGACAGCCCTGCCGTGAGGCGCTGACGCGTACTGGTGGACAGACTGTCGAGGCTCGACGTGACTTCGCGTCCCGCCTGCTCGAGTTCGCCAGAGAGCTTCTGACTATCGACGCCCAGGCGATTACCGAGATCGGCTTCCAATGCGGTCACCGTGCTTCGAGTCAATGCAACAGCCACCAGCACTTGCACCAAAAGGGCGATACCAAGCGTAACGAATACAGGCCGCAGCAAACGGCTTTGTAACAGTGAGAGAACGGCCGACACAGGAAATCCCTCTGCTTTGGCGCCATTAAATTGATGGCACCCTGGAAAGGATAATCACAGCAAAGGTCGTGCCGCCCAACAGACAGAAACGACAAAGGGCCCCATAAAGGGCCCTTTGTCTTTTACATCAACGACTTATTAAGCGAACGGGTGACGCAGAACGATGGTCTCGTTGCGGTCCGGGCCCGTCGAAATAATGTCAATCGGCGCGCCGACCAACTCTTCGACGCGTTTGATGTAGTTGCGAGCAGCCTGAGGCAGCTCTTCCAGGGTCTTGGCACCCAGGGTCGACTCGGTCCAGCCCGGCATTTCTTCGTACACCGGCTCCAGGCCGATGTAGCTGTCAGCGTCGGTCGGTGCGTCGATGACTGCACCGTTCTGGTTCTTGTAGCCCACGCAGATATTGATGGTCTCAAGACCGTCGAGCACGTCGAGCTTGGTCAGGCACAGGCCGGAGATGCTGTTGACGTCGATAGCGCGACGCAGGATCACGGCATCGAACCAGCCGCAACGACGGGCACGGCCGGTGGTAGCACCAAACTCGTGGCCACGCTTGGCCAGGAACGCGCCAACGTCGTCGAACAGCTCAGTCGGGAATGGACCCGAGCCAACGCGAGTGGTGTACGCCTTGGTGATGCCGAGGATGTAATCCAGGTACATCGGACCAAAACCCGAACCGGTAGCGATGCCGCCAGCCGTGGTGTTGGAGCTGGTGACGTACGGGTAGGTACCGTGGTCGATGTCCAGCAGGGAACCTTGGGCGCCTTCGAACATGATGTCCTTGCCGGCACGACGCAGTTCGTGCAGTTCGGCAGTCACATCCAACATCATCGGCTTGAGCAGCTCGGCGTATTCCATGCACTCGTCGAGTGTCTTCTGGAAGTCGATCGCTGGCTCTTTGTAGTAATTGACCAGTACGAAGTTGTGGTAATCCAGCAACTCGCCCAGCTTCGCGGCGAAACGCTCGCGATGGAACAGGTCACCGATACGCAGGCCGCGACGTGCAACCTTGTCTTCGTAAGCCGGGCCGATGCCGCGACCGGTGGTACCGATCTTGAGCTCGCCACGGGCTTTTTCACGGGCTTGGTCCAGCGCCACGTGGTAGGACAGGATCAGCGGGCAGGAGGGGCTGATACGCAGGCGCTCGCGCACCGGCACGCCTTTCTCTTCCAGCTTGATGATTTCACGCAGCAAGGCGTCAGGTGCAACCACTACACCATTACCGATCAGGCACTGCACACCTTCACGCAGCACACCCGACGGGATCAGGTGCAAGACGGTTTTCTCGCCGTCGATCACCAGAGTGTGACCGGCGTTGTGGCCACCCTGATAGCGCACTACGGCGGCGGCATGTTCGGTCAGCAGATCAACGATCTTGCCTTTGCCCTCATCACCCCATTGGGTGCCCAGGACTACGACATTCTTACCCATAACACTTGTCCTCATTCGCGCAAACTTGGTGCCGGCAGCCGCCGGCAGGAAAACTCAAGAAGCCAGCGGCAATACTTGCCAAAGCCCGTTCTGCAGAATCAATTGCCGGTCGCAGTCCGCTTCACGGGCGGCGGCCAAAGGTTGCCCAGGCAGCGCCTGAACGACACGCTGACCCTCACTGCGCAACTGGCAAACCTGCTGCCAGAGGGCCGCGTCCGTACTGTCAGGCATCCAGATACCGCCAGACGGTAGCTCGATTTCAGCACGCCCCAGGGTCACCAGGGTTTTCAAATCGGTAGAGAAGCCAGTCGCCGGACGGGCACGACCGAAGTCGGCACCGATGTCGTCATAACGACCACCCTGAGCGATGGACTGGCCTACACCCGGTACGAATACCGCGAACACCACACCGGTGTGGTAGTGATAACCGCGCAACTCGCCCAGATCGAAGTAAAGCGGTAACTCAGGGAAACGCGCAGACAATCGCTCGGCAATCGCCAGCAAATCATCCAGCGCAGCCAGAACTGGCGCCGGCGCACTGGCCAGACGCTCGCGCGCCGCAGCCAATACTTCACGCCCACCGCACAGGTCGACCAATGCCCGCAACATGCCCGACAAATCGGCAGGCAGGCCTTCGGTCAAGGTAATGACCTCATCGATCGCCTTACGTTGCAGAGCGTCAAACAATTGTTGTTCCACTTCACCGGACAAACCGGCGGCACGGGCCAGACCGCGATAGATCCCGACATGGCCGAGGTCCATGTGCACATCCGGCACATCGGCCAGTTGCAGCATCGCCAGCATCAGGCTGATGACTTCAACATCGCTGCTTGGACTGGCGTCGCCGTAGAGCTCGGCGCCCAGCTGAATCGGGCTGCGCGAGGACGACAAGGCCCGCGGCTGCGCATGCAGAACGCTACCGGCATAGCATAGGCGACTCGGGCCTTCGCGACGCAGGGTGTGCGCATCGATGCGCGCCACTTGCGGCGTGATGTCAGCACGGAAGCCCATCTGGCGACCCGACTGCGGGTCGATCACCTTGAAGGTCCGCAAATCGAGATCCTGACCTGCGCCAGTCAGCAGCGATTCCAGGTATTCGATATGCGGGGTGACGACGAACTCATAGCCCCAGCTCTGGAACAGATCCAACACCTGACGGCGCGCCACTTCGATGCGCGCCGCTTCTGGTGGAAGTACTTCTTCGATGCCATCTGGCAGCAGCCAGCGGTCTACCGTTGCCATTACGCCATTCCCCTGTGATCCGGGCGGCAAGCCCTTGGGCGAGCCTTGAGTGAAGCAGAAAGCACTCGCATCCGGCGCGAACTCAGCCGGACAGGCAGCCTAAAAGGCTGTGCAGAGCGCTTTCCTCGAAAAATCTTGCCGGGCTCTCAAGCGAACTCCAGCCAATCAAACGTGCAGACGCAAAAAAGCCGGGAATTTCCCGGCTGCCGCATCATACACTCGTTTTCCCAAAGGATCACCCCGCCAAGCGCTTTAGCCGCCCGGCGGGGTGCCCCATCAAGGCTTGGCTTTTTCCAGATAACGGAAGAAGTCGCTGCCTGGGTCCAGAACCATGACGTCGGTTTTGTTCGCGAAGCTTTCACGGTAGGCACGCAGGCTACGGTAAAACGCGTAGAACTCCTGATCCTGACCATAGGCCTTGGCGTAAATCGAAGCGGCCTGGGCGTCGCCATCACCGCGAACCTCTTCAGACTCACGATAAGCCTCAGCCAACAGCACGCGACGCTGACGATCGGCGTCGGCACGAATGCCTTCTGCCAATTCGTTACCTTTGGCGCGATGCTCACGAGCCTCACGCTCACGCTCGGTGCTCATACGCTCGAACACGCTGCGATTCACTTCCTTCGGCAAATCGATGGCTTTGACCCGAACATCGATGACTTCGATGCCCAGCTCTTTTTCCGCCATTTTATTGAGCGAAGCAGTGATGTCCGCCATTAGCGCATCACGCTCACCAGAAACCACTTCATGCAGGGTCCGTTTGCCGAACTGGTCACGCAGGCCCGATTCCAGACGGCGCGAGAGGCGCTCGTCAGCAATCTGCTTGAGGCCGGATGTCGCGGTGTAGAAGCGCTCGGCATCTTTCACGCGCCACTTGGCGTAGGCATCGACCATGACGGCTTTCTTTTCCAGTGTCAGGAAGCGCTGCGTCGGTGCATCAAGCGTCATCAAGCGCGCGTCGAACTTACGCACCTGGTTTACGTAAGGCACTTTCACATGCAGGCCCGGCTGAACATCAGCCTGAACCACGCGACCGAACTGCAGCAACACCGCACGCTCTGTCTGAGCCACGATGTAGAAGCAGTTCCAGGCAGCGATAGCCACGACGACGCCGACAATAAGGGCGATCAGCGATTTATTGCTCATCAGCGACTCTCCCTGGAACGCGTTGGCTGTTGCTGCGAATCCGCTGCGCGCGTGCTCACATCGTTGTTGCCAACGGCCGCCGCGCCCGTTACGGGTGCAGTGCCGCTACGGCCACCGTCGATCATCTTGTCCAGCGGCAGGTAAAGCAGATTGTTCTGCCCACCCTTGTTGCCGGTCACAAGCACCTTGCTGGTGTTGCTGAAGACTTCCTGCATGGTGTCCAGGTACAGACGCTGACGGGTCACTTCAGGGGCCTTGCGATACTCAGCCACAAGCTTGGTAAAGCGATCAGCCTCACCCTTGGCGCGAGAGACGGTCTCGTCGCGATAACCGTTGGCATCCTCAAGGATGCGCTGAGCCTGACCACGAGCTTCCGGCACGACGCCGTTGGCGTAGGTCTCAGCCTGGTTACGCGAACGCTGCTCATCTTCACGAGCGCGGATCACGTCATCGAAGGCTTCCTGGACTTCACGCGGTGCAGCTGCGCTCTGAACGTTGACCTGGGTGACGGTGATACCGGTGCGATAGGTATCGAGGAAACGTTGTAGACGCTCCTTGATTTCGCTGGCCATCAATTCACGCCCCTCGGTCAGCACCTGATCCATCGCAGTGGAACCCACCACATGGCGCAGGGCGCTCTCGGTCGCGTGCTGCAGGCTGATTTCCGGCTGATCGACGTTCAGCACGAAGTCCTGCAAGTTGCTGATCTTGTACTGCACGGTCAGCGGTACTTCGACGATATTTTCGTCTTCAGTCAGCATTTGACCCTGCTTGGTATAGGCACGCTCACGCGTGACGTTTTCCATGTACTTGCGATCGATCGGCGGGAAATAGATATTCAGGCCCGGGCCGACGGTTTCATAGTATTTGCCGAAGCGCAGCACCACGGCCTGCTCCTGCTCGTCTACCACGTAAACCGCGCTGTACAGCCAAACGGCTGCCAATATGACAAGACCAATGCCCAGCAAGCCGTAACCACCGCCCTTGCCTGAACCACCGCCGTCATCACCCCGTTTCTTACTACCACCGAACAACCCATTCAGGCTTTCCTGTAGCTTTCGGAAGGCCTCGTCGAGATCTGGTGGCCCCTTGCGGTCGCCATTATTGCGGCGCTTACCACCCCAAGGATCCTGATTATTCGAGTTGCCACCCGGCTCATTCCAAGCCATAGCGCTCTCCATCTGATAAAGCAAAGACGCGCCCACGGCGCGCCGACCAATGCTACAGAATGCCCGTCACAGCGGCACAACCGCTTTTTCAGGCTTTTATTGCAAAGTGTGTTGCTCGATGAATTCCAGCGGTTGCATTCCTTCGCGACTCACCAGTCGATTCAACTCGACCCGTGGCAAGCGAACAGCCAGCAAACTGATGCCTTCTTCGTCGTGTTCTTCTTTCTGTACTGCGCCTAAAGCGAAGAACTGAGCCCGCAGTCGAGCAAAACGCTGCGGCAAGCGCAAGGTGCCGACGAACAAATCGTTGCCGAGCAATTCTGCGACAGCCTGTTTGAGCAGGTCCAGGCCCTGACCGTCCCGCGCCGACAACCAGACCCGCTGCGGTTTACCCTCGGCATCACGCTGGATCTGCGGCTCCACGCCTTCGAGCAAATCGAGTTTGTTATAGACCTCCAGGATCGGCAAGTCTTGAGCACCAATCTCACCGAGCACCACCATGACCTGTTCAATCTGGGCCATACGCTCGGGTTCATGGGCGTCGATCACGTGCAGCAACAGGTCGGAGTTGCTCGACTCTTCGAGCGTAGCCCGAAAAGCCTCGACCAGTTTGTGCGGCAAATGACGAATAAAACCCACAGTATCGGCCAGCACAATGGGACCGAGATCGTCGAGTTCAAGCCGGCGCAGTGTCGGGTCAAGGGTGGCGAACAGCTGGTTGGCCGCAAAGACATCGGAATCGGTCACCGAGTTGAACAGCGTCGATTTGCCGGCGTTGGTATAACCCACCAGTGAAACCGTCGGAATGTCAGCACGCTTGCGCCCGCGTCGCGATTGCTCACGCTGGCTGCGAACCTTTTCCAGTCGCCCCTTGATCTGCCGCAGTCGAACCCGCAGCAGACGCCGGTCGGTTTCGAGCTGGGTTTCACCCGGGCCGCGCAGACCGATACCGCCTTTCTGCCGCTCAAGGTGAGTCCAACCGCGAACCAGCCGCGTACTCATGTACTCAAGCTGGGCCAGTTCGACCTGGAGCTTGCCTTCATGGGTGCGTGCGCGTTGGGCGAAGATATCGAGAATCAAACCCGTACGGTCAATCACGCGACACTCGAAAACACGTTCGAGGTTACGTTCCTGACTAGGTGTGAGAATGTGATTGAAAATCACCAGATCTACCTGTTCGGCTTTGACCAGGTCGCGTAACTCTTCGACCTTGCCGCTGCCAATCAGGTATTTGGCGGATGGCCGATGACGCGGCACGTTAAAAAACGCGACGGTCTCGGCACCAGCCGATATTGCCAACTCCTGAAACTCCTGCGGATCTTCGCGCGCCTCAGGGTCCTGACCATCCAAGTGAACGAGGATTGCCCGCTCACCACCACCGTGGCGCTCAAAGAACAAAGGAGACTCCTATCAGGCGTTACCTGGCTCAGCGTCGCCCTGTTCGGTTTCGGTTGCGCTAGGCAAGCGAATTGGACGAACCGGCACCACTGTCGAGATAGCGTGTTTGTAAACCATCTGGCTGACGGTGTTTTTCAGCAAAATCACGAACTGGTCGAAGGACTCGATCTGACCTTGCAGTTTGATCCCGTTGACCAGATAAATGGAAACCCCAACTTTCTCTTTACGTAAAGTATTCAAGTAAGGGTCTTGTAGCGAATGCCCTTTTGACATGTGCCGCACTCCTTTAAGGATCAATAATAAAAAAAATTAGAAAACAGATGGCTTGTGGCCGCCACTCCCCCAAAGGATAGACGGCAATTGCAAGGACTCAGCTCAATATGGAGACCGTTCCCAAGTATTTCAAGGCGCGTGGCAGATTGTCGCAATCCAGGCTGTCCAGCCAATGCAGGTCAGCCCAGCTGCGTAGCCAGGTGAACTGGCGCTTCGCCAATTGGCGCGTGGCAATGATGCCGCGCTCCTGCATCTCGGCTGACGTCAGCTTGCCATCCAGATGATCCCAGACTTGTCGATAGCCTACAGCACGTATAGACGGCAACCCGGTATGCAGGTCACTTCTTGAACGCAGAGCTACGACCTCGTCAATGAACCCCTGTTCCAACATTTGTGTGAATCTTTGTGCAATTCGCTCGTGCAGTACCTGACGGTTCGCCGGAGCGATGGCCAAGTTCGCGACAGTATAGGGCAATTGTCCGTGTCCCGAAGCGGCTGCTTCAGTACTTTGCGCAGATTGTCGCTGTCGATGAGCCGTCATGCTCAGGCCGCTGACTCGATAAACTTCCAGCGCCCGGCTCAGTCGTTGCGGATCATTGGGATGGATTCTCGCCGCAGATTCCGGATCGATAACCGCCAGCTGGTCGTGCAGGGCTTGCCAGCCAAGGCGTGCAGCCTCTTCTTCAATTTCTGCGCGCACCTGCGGATCGGCCGCTGGCATATCCGCCAGACCTTCGAGCAAAGCCTTGTAATAGAGCATTGTCCCGCCCACCAGCAGCGGAATCTTGCCGCGCGCGGTGATGTCGGCCATGGCCGCCAGGGCGTCAGTACGAAATTCAGCCGCTGAATAGCTCTGCGCCGGATCGAGAATATCGATCAATCGATGGGGAAATTGCGCCAACAGCTCTTTTGAAGGCTTGGCGGTGCCGATGTCCATGCCGCGATAGACCAGCGCCGAATCGACGCTGATCAGCTCGCAGGGCAGCACTTTAGTCAGTTCGATGGCCAGATCGGTCTTGCCCGCAGCCGTCGGGCCCATCAGGAATATGGCTGGAGGGAGCTGACTCATCAACGACCGCGCAAGAACAGTTTGTCCAGATCGTCCAGACCCAATTGGGTCCAGGTCGGCCGGCCATGGTTACATTGGCCGCTACGCTCGGTGTTTTCCATATCGCGCAGCAAACCGTTCATTTCCGGCAAGGCCAGGCGCCGATTGGCGCGAATCGCACCGTGGCAGGCCATGGTCCCGAGCAACTCGTTGAGATGCGCCTGGATTCGGTCGCTGGTGCCGTACTCCATCAGGTCCGCCAGGACGTCATGAACCAGACGGTTGGCCTCGGCCTGCTTGAGCAGCGCCGGAATTTGCCGGATGGCCAGGGTTTCAGGGCCCAGCCGCTGCAACTCGAAGCCCAGACGCTGGAACCATCCGACGTGCTCTTCAGCGCAATCCGCTTCGCGCTGACTGACTGCAATCGACTCAGGCACCAACAATGGCTGACCGCTCAGGCCTTCGCTGGCCATGGCGACTTTCAGCCGCTCATACATGATCCGCTCATGGGCTGCGTGCATATCCACCAGCACCAGACCCTGGGCGTTTTCTGAAAGAATATAGATGCCTTTGAGCTGCGCCAGCGCATAACCCAAGGGCGGAATATCACCTTGGCCGTCGGGCAATGACACTGCCCCGCTTACTGGCAAAGGCGCATAAAACTCGCGATAGGCACTCTGGGCTTCGGCGGCCGGCAGCGCCGATTGAGGCCGTGGCGTGTATTGGTATTGATAGCCCGCCCCGGCGCCGGAGCCTGGCGTATTGAATGTCGGTTGCGGCTGGGGCTGTTCCAGCAGCAGATTGGCCGCCAGACGCATTTCACCTTGCGGACCGAACTCACCGGCCTCGATTCCGCTTGGCCGGACAACGCCGGCAACAGCGGCTGGCGCGGCCAGATGATCTTCCGGACGCACGTCGCCCAAGGCGCGGTGCAAGGTCCCGTAGAGGAAGTCGTGAACCATGCGCCCGTCACGGAAGCGCACTTCGTGTTTGGTCGGGTGGACGTTGACGTCCACGACCGCCGGGTCGACTTCGAAAAACAGTACAAAAGTCGGATGCCGGCCATTGAAGAGCACGTCCCGGTAAGCCTGACGCACCGCGTGAGCCACCAGTTTGTCGCGCACGGCACGGCCGTTAACATAGAAATATTGCAAATCCGCCTGACTGCGGGAGAACGTCGGCAACCCGACCCAACCCCACAGATGCAGACCATTACGCTCGACCTCGATCGGCAGGGCCTGCTCGAGAAAACCGGCACCGCACACCGCCGCCACACGCCGGGCGCGGGCTGCATCGTCATTTGCTTCGTGCAGGCTGAGGATGGTCTTGCCGTTGTGGCGCAAGTGGAAAGCCACGTCGAAACGCGCCAGCGCCAAACGTTTGATCACTTCTTGCAAGTGATCAAATTCGGTTTTCTCGGCTTTGAGGAATTTACGTCGTGCCGGAGTATTGAAAAACAGATCGCGCACTTCCACCGAAGTCCCGACCGGATGGGCCGCCGGCTGCACGCGCGGCGCCATGTCACGACCTTCGGTCTCGACTTGCCAGGCCTGGTCGGCATCGCGGGTACGGGAAGTCAAGGTCAACCGCGCCACCGAGCTGATGGACGCCAGTGCCTCCCCACGAAATCCCAGGCTCATGACGCGCTCAAGGTCTTCCAGATCGCGAATTTTGCTGGTGGCATGGCGTGCCAGGGCCAACGGCAGGTCATCCGAAGAGATGCCGCTGCCATCGTCACGTACGCGCAACAGCTTGACCCCGGCTTGTTCGACATCCACATCGATGCGCTTGGCACCCGAGTCGAGGCTGTTTTCCAGCAATTCCTTGATCACTGACGCCGGGCGCTCGACCACCTCACCGGCGGCGATCTGGTTCGCCAGCCGCGGGCTGAGCAGCTCGATACGCGCGTTATTGCTCAGCATCTCGCTCATTCCTTGGCCGCCAGCTCAGTGCCCGGAATGGTCAGGTTCTGACCGACCTTCAGTTCATCGCTCTGCAGATTATTGGCGCTGCGCAGGGTGGAGGCCGAAACCTGATAGCGCACGGCAATCATCGCCAGCGTTTCACCCGGGCTCACCCGGTGGTCACGCGGTCCTTGGGCGATCTTGCCGGCATCACGCAGCCAGGCGATATAAGTGCCTGGTGGCGGATTCTGCTGGAAGAACTGGCGAATACCGCTGCTGATAGAGCGGGCCAGCGCTTGCTGATGGTTCGACGCTGCCAGTTTCGAGGCTTCGTTGGCGTTGGAGATAAACCCGGTTTCCACCAGGATCGATGGAATATCAGGGGATTTGAGCACCATGAACCCAGCCTGCTCGACGCGCTGCTTGTGCAATGGCGTGACCCGGCCAATGTTGCTCAGAACCTTCTGGCCGACGTTCAGGCTTGAGGTCAGCGACGCAGTCATCGACAAGTCCAGCAACACGCCAGCAAGCATCCGGTCCTTGTCATCGAGGCTGACATTCCCGGCGCCGCCAATCAGGTCGGAGCGGTTTTCACTGTCGGCCAGCCAACGAGCGGTCTCGGAGGTAGCACCGCGCTCAGACAGAGCAAACACCGAAGCACCAAAGGCCGCTGCGGACGGCGCCGCATCGGCATGGATAGAAACGAACAGGTCTGCGCCCTTCTTTCGTGCAATCTCGGTACGGCCGCGCAACGGAATGAAGTAGTCGCCGGTGCGGGTCAGCTCGGCGCGAAAGCCTTTCATGCCGTTAACCTGGCGCTGCAATTCTCTGGCAATCGCCAACACCACGTCTTTTTCCTTCTGACCACGGGAGCCGGAAGCGCCCGGATCTTCGCCGCCATGACCGGCGTCGATAACCACAATGATGTCGCGCTTGCCAGCCGGTGCAGGCGGAAGCTTGATCGCCGGCTCAACCGGAGTCACCGGAACCACGGGCACAGTCGCGACATTGGTCGGCGGCGGGATCGGCGCGGCATCAGCGGCGCTATCGAACAGGTCAACCACCAACCGGTTGCCGTACTGCGCATTCGGCGCCAGGATGAAACTTTTCGGCGTGACGGCTTTTTTCAGGTCGATAACCACCCGCAGGTCGGTTGGCGTACGCTGGGCCGAGCGCATGGCGGTAATCGGTGTATTGGCGGTGGAGACATTCAGCGGCGCTCCCAGCGTTGCACCATTGATGTCGATCACCAGACGATCCGGGGAAGTCAGGGTGAAGACGCTGTGCTCGACCGGACCGGACAGGTCGAATACCAGTCGCGTGTTATCCGGTGCGCGCCACAGGCGTACGCTGCGCACCTGTGTAGCGGCCACAGCGTCGACGGCCAATGCCGTAAGCAACAGTCCTACGACAGCAACCAACGCGCGAATGCGCATACCTAACCCCATCATTTATTTGAATTCCAATGCCAAAGCGGCACACCACGACTCGCCACGCGAGCCTTGGGGCAACAAACTCAGCGAACGTCCGCTGTTATGCGGGCTAATGGTAATGGTCAGGTCGGGCTTTGGCAAAAAGCCTGCACCACGCTGGGGCCATTCGATCAGACACAGTGCATCACCTTCGAAGTAATCACGGACGCCGAGAAACTCCAGCTCTTCCGGGTCGACCAGCCGATACAGGTCAAAGTGAAAAGCTCGCACCTCTCCGATTTCGTAAGGCTCGACCAGGGTAAAGGTCGGACTTTTGACCGCCCCCACATGCCCCAGGCCGCGGATGATACCCCGCGACAAGGTGGTTTTCCCCGCCCCCAGGTCACCGTCCAGAAAGATTACCCCTAGCCCCTGGGTGACTTGAGCGATATGCGCCCCCAACTTGATCATGGCTTCTTCATCGGCCAGATACAGCGTTACTTCAGACACGGTGATTGCTCCTCCAGCAACTGACGAATGACTGGAATCAAATCACTGGCCGCCAGCCCCCGACCCCATTTTCCTTGACGCTCGCCAGCGCTGGCGTGCAACCAGACCGCCAGACAAGCTGCATCGAAAGCGTTCATGCCCTGAGCCAGCAACGCGCCGACCAATCCGGCGAGCACATCCCCCAGGCCCGCCGCCGCCATTGCCGGATGGCCACGATCACACAGCGCCAGGCGACCGTCTGGACTGGCGATCAGGCTGCCGGCACCTTTAAGAATGACCACTGCCGAGTGTTTCTGGCTCAATTCGCGCGCAACAGTAAAGCGATCTGCCTGAACGTCCGCTGTCGAAATACCTAACAGACGCGCCGCCTCGCCCGGATGCGGGGTGATCACGCAGCCCCTTGGCAATTCCAGCCCACCTTTAGCCAGCAGGTTCAGCGCATCGGCATCCCAGACTTGCGGCAAAGGCGCATTGACCGCCGCTGACAACAGACTGCGGCCCCACGCGGCCTGACCCAGCCCAGGGCCAACCACCAATACCGAAGCCTGCTCAAGCAGCCCCATCAATTGGTTCGCCGAATGCGTGCCCACCGTCATCACTTCTGGCAAGCGCGCCAAGGCTGCCGGCACGTGTTCGCTGCGAGTCGCCAGGGACACCATGCCCGCACCGCTGCGCAGTGCACTTTCGGCACTTAATAAGATGGCACCACCAAAACCGCGGTCACCGCCAATCAGCAACACATGGCCGGATTGACCTTTATGGGCAGTGGGGGAGCGTGATGCCAGACGCGGCAAGTTGTCCGGCATCAGACGTTTCGCGCTTGCGCAGGCTTTGGCAAGGAGTTCTGGAGGCGCTTGCAGATCATTGAACACCAGATCTCCCACACAATCCGGTGCCTGTGCGGTGAACAGACCAAGCTTCAACCCGATAAACGTCACCGTCAGATCAGCCCGCACGGCCACGCCCAGGACCTGTCCGGTATCGGCACAAAGGCCCGAAGGAATATCCACCGCAGCAACTGGCAGGCCGCTGGCATTGATGGCAGTAATAATGCTGGCGTAAGGCTCACGCACCTCGCCCGCCAGCCCTGTGCCCAGCAGCGCATCCAGCACCACACCGCTCAAGGTTGCCTGTGCGGTCCAGGCCTGGACACTTACCCCGACTGCCAACGCCTCTGCATGGGCCAACGCGGCATCCCCTTGTAACCGCTGCGGATCAGCTGCCGCCAGAACCTGTACCTGCCAACCGGCACGCAAGGCCAGCGCCGCGACCAGATAGCCGTCGCCCGCGTTATTGCCATGCCCTGCCACAACACTGAGTTCGCCCGCATTCGGCCACCGCCGGACCAGGGCCCGCCACATTGCCCGCGCGGCACGCTGCATCAATTCGAAGCCCGTCGTGCCTGCGGCAATCAGGCTCGCGTCGAGGTCGCGAACTTGAGCGGCGCTATACAGCGCGTCGGGTAAATCGTCTTTAATTTGCGGCATGCGTCTTCAGGCTCCGATGTCTGGCAGAATTATACGCATCTCAGCCCCGGTTTCTCTCGCCTCATGCTTGCTATTACTACAGACCTTCCCGCCCTCGCCCAATCGATCAAGGATTGGGGCCGCGAGCTGGGCTTTCAGCAAGTCGGCATCAGCGGCCTGGACCTGGCCGAGCATGAGCAGCACCTGCAGCGCTGGCTCGACGCCGGATATCACGGCGAGATGGACTACATGGGCGCCCACGGCAGCAAACGCTCCCATCCCGAGGAGTTGGTACCGGGGACGCTGCGGGTGATTTCGCTGCGCATGGATTACCTGCCGGGCGATACCCAGATGGCTCAGCGCCTGGCCCAGCCGGAAAAAGCCTATGTTTCGCGTTATGCCTTGGGCCGCGACTATCACAAGCTGATTCGCAAACGCGTGCAGCAGCTGGCAGATCGCATCCAGCAGGTGATCGGCCCATTTGGTTATCGCGCCTTCGTCGACAGCGCCCCCGTGCTGGAAAAGGCCATCGCCGAACAGGCCGGGCTTGGCTGGATCGGCAAGAACACCCTGGTCCTCAACCGCAAGGCTGGTAGCTATTTCTTTCTCAGCGAACTGTTTGTCGACTTACCGCTGCCGGTGGACCCGCCCCACACCAGCGAACACTGTGGTCGCTGCACCGCTTGCCTGGACATTTGCCCGACCAACGCCTTCGTCGGCCCTTACGTGCTGGATGCCCGGCGGTGCATTTCCTACCTGACCATCGAACTGAAAACCGCCATCCCCGAGGATTTGCGGCCGCTGATCGGCAATCGGGTGTTTGGCTGTGATGACTGCCAGATCGTCTGCCCGTGGAACCGCTTCGCCCGCCCTTCGGGAGAAGGCGACTTCAAACCCCGGCACAATCTGGATAACGCCCAACTGGCCGAGCTGTTTATGTGGGATGAAGACACATTCCTCAGCAGCACCGAAGGTTCGCCGCTGCGCCGGGCTGGCTACGAGCGCTGGTTGCGCAATCTGGCGGTGGGGCTGGGGAATGCGCCTTCAACGATTCCGGTGCTGGAAGCGTTGAAGGCACGGCGCGATTACCCGTCAGAACTGGTGCGTGAGCACGTGGAGTGGGCGCTGAAGCAACACGCACAACGCGCTCGCAGCGAAGGGTTATCAGGCGCTTAGCAGTGCAACGAATCGAGTGAAACTGGATTTAGGCTTGCGCTTGCAACCCGCTTTGTTTTTTCCACTTGGCACTACGCCCCTTTCCTGTCGGCTCAATGAGCCCTTCGGCTTTCAACGAACGGAGAACCATACGCACAGTATCGCGACTCACGCCTGGACAAGCCTCTTCAATCTCTGAAATCGAAAATGGCAGCGCGCGCTTCAGCGCCTCGGCTCGAACTCGGTCGCTTTTGCCTCCATGGCGCTTATCAATGGTGCCAACGCGTTCCTCAAACTCCTTATAAGCACGAAGCAGCGCTCCCCAGAAGTAGTTGAGCCATGGTTGGACATCGTGCTTACCTTCGTGCCAGCCTTGAGAACTGACTTCAAGTGTTTCGTAGTAGCTTTCCTTCGAGTCCTCGAAGATGCGCTCAAGGCTGATAAAGCGGCCTACGCAATAATCAAATTGGTAAAGCAGCAACAAAGTCAGCAGCCGAGCTACGCGGCCGTTGCCATCCGAGAAGGGATGTATGCAAAGGAAGTCAAGGATACTCAGGGGGACCAGGACCAAAGGATCGGCAAGATTCTGATCTACAGCAGCGCGATATCCTATGACCATATCGGCCATTGCAATGGGGGTCAGATGTGCAGCGACCGGCTGAACGCGTATACGTGAGCTACCGTCAGGATGGCGTTCGATGATGTCGTTGTTGGTTCCTTTCCAATCCCCTCCATCCTGCGGCATATAGCGGTAGAGCATATTGTGCAGTTGGCGAATGGTCCCTTCAGAAAATGGCATTTCCCCTGTTGTTTCGTGGATTAAAGCCAACGCATCGCGGTACCCGGCAACCTCTTGCTCAGAACGGCTTTTGGGTTCTGCATTTTTAATGATGAGAGATTTCAAGCGCCCAGGTGCTACAACCACGCCTTCCAGCCGGTTCGATGATTCGGTGGACTCGATGACCGCAAGTTGCTTCAGGCCTCCGAGAATCTCTGGAGATTGAGCGACGAATAGTTGCTGCTTGCCGCGATACTCACCCAAGGCGCGCAACGTCGCGATTTGTAGACCGTTGTAGCGTAGCTTTGAGAGGAACTCGGGTGTGAGCGATCGCATATTGCAGCCTTTCCTTAATGGGGTAGCATTTAGCTTAAACAGGGTAAACCGCTACAGGTTTACCCCCTTTAATGCTTTTTTACCCCATTCAGGTAGGTCAGGCCAGACCGATCCATCAACATCATGTTTCGAGCTTAATGACCTCTGAATATCCGCCAGTTCAACGACGAAATTTCAATGTTCGTCGTTGTAGACGAACTTCGGCATTTCCCAGTGAAAACGTATCGCCAGCAAGCGCAATAGAAACCCACCGAACAAGGTAAGCAGAATCGCCTGTTCGCCCGGTAATTGCAGGTAGACGCAAAGCAGATAACACCAGGCGGCCGCGAACGAGACGCTGGCATAGAGTTCGCGGCGGAAGATCCACGGAATGTCGTTGCAGAAGATGTCCCGCAGAATGCCGCCGAACACGCCGGTGATCACGCCGCTGACCGAAGCCACCAACATGCCGTGGCCCATTTCCAGGGCGGTCATGCAGCCGATCAGGGTGAAGGCCACCAAGCCTAAGGCGTCGAGCACCAGGAACAGTGAACGCAGGTGGCGCATCCACCGCGCGATGAAGATCGTCACCAGCGCTGCGATCGAGGTCAGTACCAGATATTCCGGGTGTTTGACCCAAGTCAGCGGGTAGTGCCCCAGCAGCACATCACGCACCGAACCGCCACCGAGCGCCGTCACGCAGGCGATCAGCACCACACCGAACCAGTCCATGCCGCGGCGACCGGCAGACAACGCACCAGTCATAGCTTCGGCGGTAATGGCAATCAGGTAGAGCATCAACAACATGGCGGGAGGTCCTTGCAAGAAGGCGCGCAGTCTACTCACTCGACGCGAGCACCAAAAGAGGGCAACCCTTAATCTCAGCTATTGAACGCATGTAGGAGCTGCCACAGGCTGCGATCTTTTGATCGTCTCAACTCAGGTGATCCTGAAAAGATCGCAGCCTGCGGCAGCTCGTCAACCGAGTTCCTTCATTAAAATTTGATGAAGTTCTTGCGGTAATGCTGCAATTCGGCGATGGACTCGCGGATGTCGTCCAGCGCGAGGTGAGTGCTGCCCTTCTTGAAGCTGTTGAGCACATCCGGCGCCCAGCGTGCAGCCAGCTCTTTCAAGGTCGACACATCAAGATTGCGGTAATGGAAGTAGCTTTCCAGCGCTTTCATGTGGGTATAGAGAAAGCGGCGATCCTGGCAAATACTGTTGCCGCAGATCGGCGACTTGCCCTTGGGCACCCACTTCTCCAGGAACGCGATGGTCTGGGCTTCGGCTTCGGCCATGCTGATGGTGCTTTCGCGAACCCGTTGAGTCAGGCCGGAACCGCCGTGTTGACGGGTATTCCACTCATCCATACCCGCGAGGATTTCGTCGCTATGGTGGATGGCGATGACCGGGCCTTCAGCCAAGGTATTGAGATTACTGTCAGTGACAATGGTCGCCATCTCGATGATGACGTCGGTGTCAGGGTTCAGACCGGTCATTTCCAGATCGATCCAAATCAGATTCTGCGGGTTTTGCATGTGTCGGCTCCTCGGCGTAGTTGCGCAGTTTAGCCTAGCCAGTAGGCAGGGCGTGCTAAACTCGCGGCCGTTTTACCTAACCGCAGCATTATTGACACGGAACACCCATGGCCAAACGCCAGCTCAATCGTCGCCAAAACTGGCGCATCGAAAAGATTCAAGGTGAACGCGCTGCCCGCGCCGCCAAACGCGAATCCTCTGCTGTGGAAGCACTCGAGGGCGGCGATCTTGGCCCCGAGCAAACCGGTCTGGTAATCGCCCACTTCGGTGTGCAGGTCGAGGTCGAAGCTCGCGACGGCGAACTGGCCGGCCAGGTTTTCCGCTGCCACTTGCGCGCCAACCTGCCCGCGCTGGTGACCGGTGATCAGGTGGTCTGGCGCGCCGGCAACCAGGGTATCGGTGTCATCGTTGCGCAATTGCCGCGTAACACTGAACTCTGTCGCCCGGACAGTCGCGGCCAGCTCAAGCCTGTAGCGGCCAACGTCGACATGATCGTCATCGTCTTCGCCCCGCTGCCAGAACCCCACGCCAACCTGATCGACCGTTATCTGGTGGCCGCTGAGCATGCGGGCATCAAGCCACTGCTGTTGCTGAACAAGTTCGACCTGATCGACGAGCAAAACGCTCCGGCGCTGAATGCCTTGCTGGCGGTTTACCGCTCGCTGGGTTACCCGGTGCTGGAAGTCTCGGCCCATCACGGCGATGGCATGGAGAAATTGCAGGAGCAGCTGGACGGGCGCATCAGCGTGTTCGTCGGCCAGTCCGGCGTCGGCAAGTCCTCGCTGGTGAACACCCTGCTGCCGGAAGTCGAAGCCCGTGTCGGCCCGCTGTCCGAATTGTCCGGCCAGGGTACGCACACCACCACCACTGCCCGGCTGTTCCACTTCCCGGGCGGCGGTGAACTGATCGACTCCCCGGGGATTCGTGAATTCGGTCTGGGCCATGTCAGCCGCGCTGACGTCGAAGCCGGCTTCATCGAGTTCAATGATCTGATCGGCACCTGCCGCTTCCGTGACTGCAAGCATGACCGCGAACCGGGTTGCGCGCTGCTCAAGGCGCTGGAAGAAGGCCGCGTGCAGCAGCAACGGATGAACAGCTACCGCTCGATCATCGCCAGCCTGCCGGAAAACAGCTATTAAGTAGCGATCCGCAGAGACGAAAAAGCCGCGATCATCGCGGCTTTTTCGTGGTTACTGCTTCGGCGGTTCAGGAGCTTTGCCCGTCCCCCCTGCTTTCGGTGGACTGTCCTCAAAGAGGTTCAATCTCTCCCGAAGTTCATGGGCCGGCAGCGGCTGCTTGTCTGCCGGCACAGCGTTTGGATCGGCGGCCGCGTCCGGCACTTCCCCCGGCGCGCCCTGCCCTGGTGCCGGCGCTGGTACAGGCTCGGCACCTTGCTCGCCTTCGATGGCGCGCTGGGCTTTCTTGGTCAGCACAACGATGTCGATCCGCCGGTTGACCGGATTGAACGGATGCTCGCGATCAAACAATGCCGACGAGGCGAAACCCACCACCCTGGCCACTTGCTTATCCGGATAACCTCCAGCAACCAGTGCTCGGCGCGCGGCGTTGGCACGGTTAGCCGACAGCTCCCAGTTACCAAAGTCGCCGGTGCCCGTGTACGGTTTGGCATCGGTGTGGCCACTGACGCTGATCTTGTTCGGCACCGCTTTGATGGTGTCCGCCATGGCCAACAGGATGTCTTCAAAGTACGGTTTCAGCCGCGCACTGCCAGAGTCGAACATCGGCCGGTTCTCGGCGTCCATGATCTGGATGCGCAAACCGTCCGGGGTGATTTCGAACAGGATCTGGTCCTTGAATTTCTGCAGCTGCGGGTTCTCTTCAACCTTGTTCTGCAATTCTTGCAGCAGCAACTCGAGGCGTTCCTGCTCGACCTGTTCGGCCATGCTCTCGACCTGCTGGGTATCGACGGTGACCTTGTCCGGCTGCGGCTGAGACTTGACCTCGGGATTGATGGTCTTCTCCGGCGCCAGCTCCGGCGAGCCGCCCAGATCGATGATGAACGGCGTACCGCTTTCGGAGAAACCGATCGGGTCCTTGAAGTAACCGGCGATGGCGATCTTCTGCTCCGGGGTCGCGGTGGACAACAGCCACAGCACCAGGAAGAACGCCATCATCGCCGTCGCAAAGTCCGCGAAGGCAATTTTCCAGGCGCCCCCGTGATGCCCACCGGCGTAGCGCTTGACGCGCTTGATGATAATCGGCTGATTATTTTCCATGGCTTAGCGACCGCGAACCGCTTGTTCCAGCTCAGCGAAGCTAGGGCGGTGCGACGGGTACAGAACCTTGCGTCCGAATTCCACCGCCAGCGACGGCGGCATGCCAGAGGCCGATGCCACCAGCGAGGCCTTGATGGCTTCGTAGACGTTCAGTTCTTCCTTGGCATCATGGGCCAGCGAATGAGCCAGTGGGCCGAAGAAACCATAGGCCGCGAGAATACCGAAGAAGGTACCCACCAGCGCCGCGCCCACGTGCATGCCGATGGCTTTCTGATCACCTTCGCCGAGGGAGGCCATGGTCACCACGATACCCAAGACCGCCGCGACGATACCGAAACCGGGCATCGCATCAGCGATACCGTTGACCGCGTGGGAAGGATGCTCCAGATCTTCTTTCAGGCTGAACAGTTCCATGTCGAACAGACCTTCCAGCTCATGGGGAGCCATGTTGCCGGAGGACATGATGCGCAGGTAATCACAGATGTACGCAGTCATGCGGTCATCTTTGAGCACCGCCGGGTACTTGGCGAAGATCGGGCTGGCGGCAGCGTCTTCGATGTCGCCTTCAATCGCCATCATGCCTTCGCGACGGCTTTTGTTGAGGATCTCGTAGATCAGGCCCAGCACCTCCAGATAGAAGGTGTGAGTGAAACGCGAGCCGAACATCCCCAGGGATTTTTTGAGGACGTGCTTCGTCATATGGCCGGGGTTGGCTTGAAGGAACGCACCGAGGGCTGCACCACCAATGATCATGACCTCAAAAGGCTGAATCAGGGCGGCAATCTTGCCGTGGGAAAGCACGTATCCGCCAAGCACGCTCGCGAATACGACGATGATGCCGATAATTTTAGCCATAGTAGGAAAGTACTTATTGAGTCGGGTTCAAGGTCATATTCAGAAGTTAATAAAACTCTTCTTCTGCTTATCGGCAAAACTGCGCCAGACTGTAGGCCGTTAAGGCGAAAAACCAACTTGCCTCCTTTGGGGCGTGTTAATTGTGAATGATGATCGCGCCCAACCATGGCAAATGAAACGACAGTCCAAATTCCAAAACCCAACACCCTCGAAGGCTGGATAAAGCTCCTCGACTCGGTGCGTTTACCGGTGCCGCAAACCAGTCATGACCGGGTATGCAAAGCCATCGCCGACAGCCGCAGTTCAATGCGCGATATCGCCGAGTTGATGCAAGAGAGTCCCGCGTTGGCCCTCAGCGTGATTCGCGAAGCCAACCAACACACCCACGGCAGCATGACCGAGCCGGCCGAGAACCTTGAGGTCGCGATCAATCGCCTCGGTTTGAAGCGCACTGAAGAATTGCTCGCGCGCCTGCCGGCCTTGCCTCAGGACGAAATTCCGGTGGCGTTGCGGCAGTTGCAACTGATCAGCCAGCACGCCACACAACAAGCCAACGGCCTGTTTTCCAGCCGCCTGGCGCGACTCTGGCAAGACATCCACTGGGGCAGTTTGCTGTTCCTCTCACCCCTCTGGCCGATGGTGCTGACACATCCGCAATTGCTGGAAGAGTGGGAGCTGCGGGTCATTCACAAAGGCGAGTCGGCGAGCAAGGTCGAACAGGAACTGTTCGGCGTGCGTCTGTTGGAGCTCTGCCAGACCCTGGCCGAAATCTGGCACTTGCCGATCTGGGTGATGCAGGGTTATCGCCTGCTGCTCAAGGAGCAACGGGTACTGGTCAAGGTCTTGCGTATCGCCCGTGACAGCGATCACCGTTTGCGTCAGCAACAGCGACTGGACGCCGATCCGGCGTTGCGCCGCTGGCTGAATCAGCCGGCCAATACCGTGCTACTGGCCAATGGTCTGGCACTGTCGGCACAACACGCCTGGGACAGCCCGCACAGTCTGCGCTGGCAGTACCTGACCAGCCTCTATCTGCAAATACCGCTGGATGAATTGCAGCAACAATCTCACCAGCAGTCCGCACAGAGTGCACGCAACCATGCAATGCCCGACCTCTGGCACCCGGCCGAAGCGTTGCTCTGGCCCTGGAATGCACATCGCATCCATAGTGGTCTGCTCCCGGCGGCACCGCCCTCGGCCGAAGACCTGGTGGTGTGGCGCAAGCACTGTGCAGAGTTGCTGGTAGAACCGAGCCGCTTCACCAACGCCATGCACCTGACCACCTGCGCCCGTGATGCGCTGGTGGCCTGCGGAATGCGACGGGTAATGCTGTTGATGGCCGACCGCAGCCAGAGCAGTCTGCGAGTCCATCAGATCGCCGGCCTGCCCAAGGAATCGGCCATGCTGAATCTGCAGGTCAGCCAGAGCACCGCGCTGCAACGCCTGCTGGCACAACCGGCACAAGTTCGCCTGACACCGGCCAACAACGCACAATTTTCGACGCATCTGCCCAACAGCTTGCGCAGCCAGTTCGGTGGCGAGCATCTATTGTTGCGCTCGCTGAGCAGCAACGGCCGGGTGGTGATGCTGGTGGTGGCCGACCAGGGCGGCGGCCCGTTCTCGGAAATCACCGTGCAGGCCTTCGGAAAAACCGCGCAGTGCATCGAAAAGGCACTGCACAGCTTTACCAACCGCGGCAACTGACGCGCTACAATCCTCCCTTTTGTGCTCTGGAGACCTCACATGTCTGACTTCTCTGGCTTGCCGTTGGTGATCGAGCCCAGCGACCTGCTCGCCCGCCTCGACGCCCGCGAACTGATCCTGGTCGACCTGACCAGCAGCGCCCGCTACGCCGAGGGACACATCCCCGGTGCACGCTTCGTTGACCCCAAACGCACTCAGCTTGGCCAGGCGCCTGCGCCGGGCCTGCTTCCGACACAGGCCGCTCTTGAAGCGCTGTTCGGCGAACTGGGACACAACCCCAATGCGGTCTACGTGGTCTATGACGACGAAGGCGGCGGTTGGGCCGGGCGGTTCATCTGGTTGCTGGATGTCATCGGCCATAGCCACTACCACTATGTCGACGGCGGCCTATCAGCCTGGCTGACAGAAGGCTTGCCAATGTCGATCCAGGTCCCGGCAGCGGTTGGCGGCCCGGTCGCTCTGACCCTGCACGACGAACCCACGGCCACCCGCGAATACCTGCAAAGCCGTTTGGGCGCTGCCGATCTCGCGATTTGGGATGCGCGCGGACCGCTGGAGTATTCCGGCGAGAAAGTGCTTGCGGCCAAAGGCGGGCATATTCCCGGCGCGGTCAATTTCGAGTGGACGGCGGGCATGGATCGGGCACGCAACCTGCGCATCCGCACCGACATGCCGCAGATTCTCGAAAAACTCGGCATCACTAAAGACAAAGAAGTAATCACCCACTGCCAGACTCACCATCGTTCTGGCTTCACCTATCTGGTGGCCAAGGCGCTCGGTTATCCGCGAGTCAAAGGCTACGCCGGCTCCTGGGGCGAATGGGGCAACCACCCCGACACGCCTGTTGAGATTTAAGGTTTTTAAGGACAGTTAATGAAAAAGCGTTTGTTTATCCTCAGCCAGTACCTGCTGCCCCATCACCTGCTCTCGCGGCTGGCCGGCTGCATTGCAGAATGCCGCGTGCGCTGGTTCAAAAATGCCCTCACCGCCTGGTTCGCCAAGCGTTATCAGGTGGACATGTCGCAAGCGCTGGTCGAAGACCTGACCGCTTACGAGCACTTCAACGCCTTCTTCACCCGCGCCTTGAAAGACGGCGCGCGGCCGCTGGACCAGACGCCGGGCGCGATCCTCAGCCCGGCGGACGGTGCGGTCAGCCAGCTCGGTCCGATCGAGCACGGTCGCGTTTTCCAGGCCAAAGGTCACAGTTTCAGCGTGCTGGAACTGCTGGGCGGTGATGCCGCTGCGGCGGCGTCGTTCATGGGCGGCGAATTCGCCACTATTTACCTGTCGCCAAAAGACTACCACCGCGTGCACATGCCGCTGGCCGGCACCCTGCGTGAGATGGTCTACATCCCGGGCCGGATCTTCTCGGTCAACCAGACCACCGCCGAAAACGTCCCGGAACTGTTCGCCCGCAACGAGCGTGTGGCGTGCATTTTCGACACCGAGCGTGGGCCAATGGCCGTGGTGTTAGTGGGTGCGATGATTGTCGCTTCGATCGAAACGGTCTGGGCCGGGCTGGTGACACCGCCCAAGCGCGAGCTGAAAACCGTGCGTTACGACGAAGCCGCGCGTGCGCCGATTCACCTGGAAAAAGGTGCTGAACTGGGACGCTTCAAGCTCGGTTCTACCGCAGTCGTATTGTTCGGACCAGAGCAGGTGAAGTGGGCCGAAGAGCTGGTTGCCGGTTCGCCGGTACAGATGGGCCAAGGCATGGGCTTGCCCAAAGCGTAAGCATTTCTCCTTGTTTTTCGCCCCCACGAACCCTCGTGGAGGCGCAAAAGGTCGGCGCAGCGGGCGCCATTGCTGCTAGAGTCTGGGCAATCACTGGCCAGCCTTGTTCGATGTCTGGCCAGGTAATTGGCACTGGCCGGAGTCTGTCACTGACATGAATGAGCCCCGCCCCCCTCTACTATTACGCTCCCCGATACCTACGCAATCACGTCTGTCGTTCTGCGAAGCCACACCGCGCGACTTGAAGCGCTGGATTGCCAGCCTGCCGAAAGCCAACATCGGCGAAACGGCGCGTCAGTTGTACCAAGGACTTGCCGAACTCAACCAGTTGCTCACGCCCAGCGCTAACCGTCTGCAACTGCTCGAACTGCTACGGCCCGAGGTGTATTACGTCTGCAAGCACCTGGAACGGCACTTTCTCAACCAGGCGATTGTTCTCGACGAACGTCCGCGCAAGATCGCCAACCTCTGCCAGGCACTGCAAAACCACCTCGCCATTGGCTACAAACAAATCGTCATGCGCATTGCACCTCGCTTCAGTAAGGAACGCGGGCCGCTGCTGGCCACCGCCGTGCAGCGAGCAATGCATTGCCTCAATGGCTCACTGATTCGCGCTAGCCAACTCTATTGTCCGGTTCCCGAGGGTGTATGGCTGGAGCTGCATCAGCTTTATCGGATCGCCAGCCAGCACGGGTTGCAGCACAGCACCGTCCCTGATGAATTGGCCAGCCAGCCCCGGAATCCGAGCGTCGAGCAGACCTACGTGGTCGCCTTGTTGATGGGGTGTTCGCGTTGTAATCAATTGCGCCAGAATCACATTGCCCGGCTCGCCGAAGTGCTTGAGCCCTGGAGTCAATGGGTCAAGCTGCAACCGATGACACAAGCCTCCAGCTTGTTTGCCATCAACCCCGGTGTTGACGCCCCGCCGCGCTACAAAACTTCGTTCGGCCCCGAGCAACAAGGATCATTGCTAGGGATCAATCCGCTGCAGCTGGCCGACGCCATCGGGTATTACCTGGCATTGCCCGCTGAGCAACGCAGCCAATCACCGTTGCCGGTGCCCGCCGGGTTCAGCCTGGAAACGCTGCTGCACTTGTGTGCTGCTTGGGGCGAAGCCGCCGAACGGACGTTCCAGCGCACCACCGGCCAAGGCACGCTAACCCTGTGCATCGGGATGAGTGCACTGCACTTTTATCTGGGCGGACAACGTTCGTTCGGTGAAATACTCAAACACCCGGCTGGCAGTAAAGCGGCGAAGTTCAGTGCATCATCACTGGCCAAAAACCGTGTACAGGATCCCTGGGCTCACGCGTTTGATGCCGAACGCCAAGGCAGTGCGGACACTCTGCTGCCCTACGAAGAAATCCAATACCAACAGACGGAGGCCGATGGCGGCGCCCCGTCGTCCAATAGCAATCAGCATTTCCCGACCTATGCGTTATCCATCATCAACCACAGCCCTGGCGGTTACTGCCTGGCGTGGCCAAAAGAGGTGCCCGGCGAGTTGCAGGCCGGAGAGATGGTCGGCATTCAGGATACGAGTGCGCAAGCCTGGAGCATTGCGGTCGTGCGCTGGGTTCGTCAGGTGCGCAAGGGCGGCACGCAGATGGGCATTGAACTGGTCGCGCCCTACGCTCAACCCTGCGGTTTGCAATTGATCCGCACCAGTGAGGGCAACAGCCAGTACCTCAGGGCATTGTTGCTGCCGCAAATCAGCGCTATCGACCGGCCTGCGACCTTGCTCGCCCCGCGTCTGCCGTTCCAGGAGGGCAACAAGGTGATGATCAACACCGACGGTGAGGAACGCCGCGCCAGCCTGAACAAGCGTCTGACCAGCACCGGTAGTTTCAACCAGTTTGAGTACTGCACACTGGAACAACCCATCACTGAAAACGCCGCAAGTAGCGGCGCGCCCAGTGCTGAAGAGAATTTTGATTCGTTGTGGAAGTCGCTTTAACTGTGGCGAGAGGGCTTGCCCCCTCACCACAAGGTCACTCAGAGCTGCCCGTCGCGATCCCTGAATCCCAGCAAATACAGTACCCCGTCCAGCCCCAAGGTCGAGATCGCCTGTTTGGCCGATTGTTTGACCAGTGGCTTGGCGCGGAACGCTACGCCAAGACCGGCGATCGCCAGCATCGGCAAGTCGTTGGCGCCGTCGCCCACCGCAATGGTCTGCTCCAGACGCAAGCCTTCCTTGTGGGCCAGTTCTCGTAACAAGTCGGCCTTGCGTTGAGCGTCCACGATCGGTTCGACCGCCACGCCCGTAACCTTGCCGTCGACCACTTCCAGCTCGTTGGCGAACACGTAGTCGATACCCAGCTTGGCTTGCAGTTGTTTGGCAAAATAGGTGAAACCACCCGACAGAATCGCGGTTTTATAACCCAGGCGTTTCAGTTCGGCGAACAACGTTTCAGCGCCTTCGGTCAGGCGCAGAGAAGCGCCGATCGAGTCGAGCACGTTGACATCCAGCCCCTTGAGCAGGGCCAGGCGCTCCTTGAAGCTGGCGCGGAAGTCCAGCTCGCCGGCCATCGCCCGCTCGGTGATCTCGGCGACGCGGTCACCGACGCCGGCGGCCTTGGCCAACTCATCGATAACTTCCGCTTCGATCAGGGTCGAGTCCATGTCAAACACCGCTAAACGGCGGTTGCGCCGGAACAGCGAGTCTTCCTGGAACGCGATGTCGACATTCAGCTCTTGCGCCACACTGAGGAACTCGGCGCGCAAGGCTTGCGGGTCAGCCGCTTCGCCGCGAACGGAGAACTCGATGCAGCCCTTGCCCTTGTCCGCAGGGGTATCCAGCGGCATGCGCCCGGACAGGCGATCGATGTGATCGATGTTCAAACCGTATTTAGCGGTGATCGAACTGACTCGCTGCAGTTGTTCAGCGGTCACTTTGCGGGTCAACAGCGTCACGATGTGACGTTTCTTGCCCTGACCGCCCACCCATTGCTGGTAATCTTCTTCGGACACCGGCGTGAACCGCACTTGCTGATCCAGCTTGTAGGCCGTGAACAGGATGTCTTTGAGCACCGAGGAGCCTTGCTCGGTACTCGGAATTTCAACCAGGATGCCGAACGACAGGGTGTCGTGGATCACCGCCTGGCCGATGTCGAGAATGTTCACACCACCCTGGGCCAAAACGCCAGTAATGGCCGCAGTCAGACCCGGACGGTCGACACCCGTGATGTTTATCAGGACGATTTCGCGCAAGGCGCACCCCCGCAAGTGGAAAAAAACCGCATTCTACCCACATTCAGTGACCATCGGGCACAGCCAGCGCTTTGCCGGTCTAGGGCCTGTCGCTATACTGCGCCTCAACTTCACGGACAAAAGAGCCGAGCTCAGTGAACCGGCCTACGCCAGTTAAAACCGATAACTTCTTTCTGCTGATCTTCCGGGCACTGCGCCACCGCCGTGTACCGATCGCATTGCGCATTGCCAGCCATAACGTGATCCTGGTCGCTCTGGCCCTGGTGATCTATGCCTGCGTGATGGGTCTGCAGTTCAAACAGGCGATGCACGAGCAGGCGGATGCCCTCGGTCAGAGCCTGACCACCCAGACTGCCACTTCAGCGACCGAACTGCTGGTGTCCAACGACATCCTCAGTCTCAACGTGCTGCTGAACAACCTGACCAAGAACCCATTGGTGGCCCACGCTGCAATCTATAGTGTGGACAACCGGATTCTCGCCGAAGCCGGCCAGCGCCCGAAAAACGGTCTGTTGGGTGAAGCCGAAGGTCTGTATCAGACCAAGATCACCTTCCAGGACGTGACCGCCGGACATCTGCGAATCAGCCTCGATATGCAGCAGTTCCAGCAGCCGATGACCATCAGCCTGCAAAGCATGGGCATCCTCAGCGCGATTCTGCTGGCGCTCTCCCTGGCCTTGAGTTTGCGCCTGGGTCGGCATATCTCCACGCCGCTGATGCAATTGCGTGTTTGGCTACGGGATATTGACGAACATACCCCGGCGACTCAGCGTCAGGATGAAATCGGTGACCTGGCCCGTCAGCTCCACGCCAATTTCGCACCTGAGAAGGTTGAGCCCGAACCAGTGCCTGAAGAGGACTACGACGACAGCGATTACGACGAAGCCGAAGCCGAAGAGCAAGAGCCGGCTTTCGAGGTGCGCAACCTACGGGACCCAAGCTTCGACGAAACCGCACCTGTCGCCGGACTCAAGTCTGCGCCGCGGCATGTTGTCAGCGCTGAAGAAGACGACCTGGACGAAGAAGACCCGTTCGCCGATCTGCGTGACCACTCAGTAGCGACTGCGCCTAAACAGGTACCAAAACCGATTGCCCCTTCGCAGCCACAGCACAGTGCAGTCCTGGCGGTGCAACTCGGCGCGCAGGATCAACTGCGTCGCCTGCCCCGCGCACGTCTGACAGAGCTACTCGAACGCTATCGCGACTGCCTCGATCAGGCCGCTTCGCTCTACCAGAGCGAGCTGCACACCCTGAATGACGGCAGCACGCTGATGCTGTTCCACAGCGAAGACAGCGGTGACGACTACCTGACCAACGCCATCTGCTGTGGCGAGCTACTGCGGGCGCTGGGCCATGCCCTGCAAATCGAAGTTGCAGACAGCGGTATTACCTTGCAACTGCAGCTTGGTCTGACCCTGGGCGACGAACTCTTCGGCTTGAGCCAGATCGATCTACTGCTGACTGAAACCGCCCAGGACGCCCTCGCCCTGTCCCAACACAGCCGCAACCTGCTGCTGGTGGAGCGCAAGATCAGCGATGACGTGCTGATCCGCCAGCGCGCACGCATTCGGCCGATCGCCAGCCCCGAAGGCGCTTGCTGTGTAGAACGGCTGATGGAGCCTTATCCATCGATGCTCGAACGGCAACTGGCGCGGATGCACGAGACTCGGGCCAAGAGCTGAGTCAGATAGAGCATTAAGCAAAAGCCCGCAGACGAGTAATCGCTGCGGGCTTTTTGTTGGTAGTAAGATTGCCTCGATGCCGCTCGTCACAGATACCCTTCCGACACCCAGGCTGAATGTTCAACCGTCTTCGCGGGCAAGCCCGCTCCCACAGGATTTGTGTTTATCTCTGGGATGAGAGGGCAGCACTGCCCTTGTGGGATGGGCCGGGCGACGTTCGCTTGCCCGCGAATAGGCCGGAACAGGCGCTCGAGATTTCCAATCTACAGAAACAACAAAGCCCGCTGTTGAGCGGGCTTTGTTTTACGCCATATCACTTAGAACCGAAACACTTCCATATCCGTACGAATTGGCGCGGCCATCGGGATCTTCGGTTTCTCTGGTTCAGCTGGCTTTGCCGATGCAGGTGCCGATTTGCGCGGCGCTTCAGCTACAGGCGGCTGATTGGCCAGCGGCTTGAGTGCCACCGATAGCTGTTCCGCCAGGCGTTGCAACAACACGCCCTGGGCTTGTACCTGAGCAGCCGTGCTGCCGGCATGCTGTTCCTGCAAGTGAATGATACGGTTGTCGCGGACCTGTCCACGGCGGTCGATCAAACGCCACTGAGCATCGAGAATCGCTGGTTGCGAGGCACCCGAATCCAGACGGGTGATCGACAACAGAACCTGAACATCCGGTGTAAAGCCGAGCGTTGCCGGCGCCAGCACTACCCGCTGACTGTCCAGATGCCCGGCCACTTGGCGCAACAACAACTGATTGATATCGGAAGACAGGCTCCCCGCCCAACGACCGTCGGTCGCCGCTTGCAGGCTGCCATCAGGCTGGCGCTGCAACAGGGTCTCGCGTTGCAGGTAGTCGGCTATCTGAACCGGGCCAAGCAATACCGCCATACCAGCGCTTTGTGCTGGTTGAGTTGGACTTCCGCTGTCCAACTGATACAGCGACACCGGCTGGTGTACGCTGCAACCCGCCAGGCCAAGTAAGCCTGCGAGCAACAAAATAAAAGGAAGGCGTAAAGCAATCATCATCCCATCCAGGTGGCGGCCACAAGGCGAGCCACAGTGTAAATATCCAAAAATTCTAAAGAACGCTCAGCCACGCCGGCGCTTGAAAGGCCATATCATCCGTGAATATGCGCCGCGACTCCAGCGTTGTAGCGTCGATCTACCGCTTAAATCGTAGATCGAGCGCTCTAGACCGCTTAATTGAGAGTTTCTACCAATAACGCATCCACCCGCTGGAAGCCACGTGGCAGCTTGTTCCCACGGCGTCCGCGCTCACCTTTGTAGTGTTCGAGGTCGTCAGCCTTGAGCGACAGTGTGCGCTTACCAGCTTGCAATACCAGCGTCGCGCCGTCCGGTAGAACAGCAATATCGGTGACATATTCCTCACGGCTGGCCACACGCTCGCCGGAAATCCCGATGATTTTGTTGCCCTTGCCTTTGCCCAGTTGCGGCAAATCGCTGATCTTGAAGATCAACAGCCGACCTTCGGTGGTCACCGACGCCAGCCAGTTCTGTTCGCGATCACTGACCGGACGCGGCAGGATCACCTTGGCGTTGTTCGGCAGACTCAGCAGCGCCTTGCCGGCCTTGTTTTTGGCCTGCAGGTCTTCACCCTTGACCACAAAACCGTAACCGGCATCGGAAGCGATGACGTACAGCGCATCGTCTTCGGGCAGCAACACACATTCGAAGGTCGCCCCTGGCGGTGGCGTCAGACGACCGGTCAGCGGTTCGCCCTGACCCCGCGCCGATGGCAGGGTGTGGGCTGCCACCGAGTAGCTGCGCCCGGTGGAGTCGATAAACACCGCGAACTGATTGGAACGTCCCGCGGCCGAGGTTTTGAAGCCATCCCCGGCTTTATAGGAAAGCCCGGTAGCATCAATATCATGACCCTTGGCGCAACGTACCCAGCCCTTTTCCGACAGAACGATGGTGACCGGCTCGGTCGGCATCAGCTCGTTTTCCGACAAAGCCTTGGCTTCGGAACGGGAGACGATCGGCGAGCGACGGTTATCGCCATAGGTTTCAGCGTCGTTGATCAGTTCGGTACGTACCAGCTTCTTCAGCTTGGTTTCGCTGCCGAGCAGGGCCAACAGCTTGGCCTGCTCCTTGCGCAACTCATCCTGCTCGGAGCGCAGCTTCATCTCTTCCAGCCGCGCCAACTGACGCAAGCGGGTGTCGAGGATGTAGTCGGCCTGGATTTCGCTCAGGGCGAAACGCTCGATCAGCTTGGCTTTTGGATTTTCCTCGGTACGGATGATGTGAATCACTTCATCCAGATTGAGGTAAGCGATCAACAAACCGTCCAACAGGTGCAGACGGCGCTCGACCTTGTCCAAACGGAACTGCAGGCGGCGGCGTACGGTGTTGACGCGGAACTCCAGCCATTCGACCAGCAGGGCCCGCAGGTTTTTCAGCTGCGGCTTGCCGTCCAGACCAATGATGTTGATGTTGACCCGGTAGCTGGATTCCAGCTCCGTGGTGGCGAACAGATGCTGCATCAGTTCGTCGAGATCGATCCGATTGGAGCGCGGGATGATCACGATACGGCATGGGTTTTCGTGGTCCGACTCATCGCGCAGGTCAGCAACCATCGGCAGCTTCTTGGCCTGCATCTGTGCAGCAATCTGCTCCAGTACTTTGGCGCCCGAGACTTGATGCGGTAGCGCGGTGACGATGATGTCGCCGTCTTCGATACGGTACACGGCGCGCATACGCACTGAGCCACGACCGGTTTCGTAGATTTTCAGCAGATCGGCGCGCGGTGTGATGATTTCAGCTTCGGTCGGATAATCCGGGCCCTGGATGTGCTCACAAAGCTGCTCGACCGTGGCTTTAGGCTCATCCAGCAAACGTACGCAAGCCGTCGCGACTTCCCGCAGGTTGTGCGGCGGCACGTCAGTGGCCATGCCCACGGCGATACCGGTGGTGCCATTGAGCAGGATATTCGGCAAACGTGCCGGCAACACCAGAGGCTCGTCCAGGGTGCCGTCGAAGTTCGGGCCCCAGTCCGCGGTGCCCTGGCCCAGTTCGCTGAGCAGTACTTCGGAGTAACGCGACAGCCGCGCCTCGGTGTAACGCATGGCGGCGAAGGACTTGGGATCATCCGGCGCACCCCAGTTACCCTGGCCGTCCACCAGCGTGTAGCGGTAGCTGAACGGCTGTGCCATCAGCACCATGGCTTCGTAGCAGGCCGAGTCGCCGTGGGGGTGGAATTTACCGAGCACGTCACCGACGGTCCGTGCGGACTTCTTGTGCTTGGAGTCAGCGTCCAGCCCCAGCTCACTCATGGCGTAGATGATTCGCCGCTGTACCGGCTTCAGGCCGTCGCCGATATGCGGCAATGCACGGTCCATGATCACGTACATGGAGTAGTTGAGGTAGGCATTTTCGGTGAAGTCAGCCAGCGATCGGCGTTCAACGCCATCTAAGCTGTCTGCAAGGATGTCACTCATGCGGGCCTCATTAATTCGTTGTCTGGCGCAGCAGCAAGGTGCCGCCACGCTGGGTAAATTCAAGTTTTTTCAGGGCGCTCATGCCCAGCAGCACTTGATCGCCGCTCAAGCCTGGCGCCACCAGCGCGCGGACATCGTGCAAGACGATATCGCCCAATTGCAGGCGGTCGATGCGGGTTCGATAACCCTCGCTGCGACCATTGGCGGTGCTTAAGGTCACCGGGGCACCTTTCTCCAGACCAAGACGCTCGGCCAGCCCGGACGGAATCGACACATCGGTCGCACCGGTATCAAGCATGAAATCCACCGGCTGACCGTTGATCTGGCCGCTGGCGACAAAATGCCCCTGGCCGTTGCCGACCAGCTTCACTTCGATATAACCCTCGCCTTGTTGCGAGGTGACGACAGCATTGGGATTTTCCTGACGTTGCTCCCACTGCCCGAAAAATCGCGTTGCCAAAAACAGCCCTGCTCCCCAGGCCAACACCAACAGCACCCGTGCGGCTCGTTTGCCGGGCGGTTGCTGGCTCATGGCTTGGCGCTCCAGCCATCGGCCGGTGCGGCAAAGCGCCAGACAATCGGCCGCTTCTCGCCATCGGCGCGAACATGGCTACCGTTGTCGACACCGATCCAGGCGCCGTCATCGTCAATATTCAAAGCTTCTGCCATACCGTACCGGGTTTTATAACGCCGGCTGTCGGTCAGCGTTTCTTTGGCGAACGACCAGCAGCGCTCGATCTCGCCAGTCGCCGGTGTGCGACGACAAATACGATAAGCCATGCGTTCAAGGGTAAACAGCTTGTCCTTGTAGAACACCAAATCGGAAAAATCTTTTTGTTGCCCGCCGGTCACTTTGACCTGAGGCGGCGGTTGTTCAAGCCCGCCTTCGCTCAATACCACGCAGTTGCCGTCGCAATCCCAGACCGCCTGCTGTTTATGCACCACCAGCAAACCACGGCGCTCGCGCTCGGCCGCCAACCACAGCAGGTTGCCGGCCGGGTTGATGGCAATGCCTTCGAACACCGCGTTGAAATGCAGCAACAGGCCACTGGCACGCGCTTGACGAACCATCAGCGGCGAGATTTTCAACCAGGAGGGAGCTGCCGTTGGCGGCACTTGCAGTACGGCCGCATGAGCCTCGCTGACGATGTAACGATTACCATCGCTGTCGCAGGTGATGCCCTCGAAATCCAGATCGCCGCCACGCAACGGAGTGGCCGCCCAGGCGCGCATGCGCAACCCCCAGGGCAGCCCGCTGTCTGGCACTGGCGGCACGTCGATACGGACCGTCTCGGCCTGCCAGACGGTCTCGCGGGTATCGAGTCGATAGATCTGATCATCATCGCGATCAGAAACCGTCCACAGCTCTGTTCCGCACTGCGCAAGCCCGGACAGGTTACCGCCGCGCATGCCTTCTACCGGGTGCTCGGAGAGCAGCGTCAGTTCAGACAAAGGCGCAGCCACCACCGAGGTCGCCAACATCAGAAACACCAGGGCGAAACCGCTCCGCATCAGGCCAGAACCTCGGCCAGGTTGCCTTTGGATTCCAGCCAGGACTTGCGATCGCCTGCGCGTTTTTTCGCCAACAGCATGTCCATCATTTCCGACGTGGCTTCGAAATCATCCAGGGTCAGCTGGACCAGGCGCCGGGTGTTCGGGTCCATGGTGGTTTCGCGCAGTTGTGGCGGGTTCATTTCACCCAGACCTTTGAATCGGGTGACCTGCGGTTTGCCGCGCTTCTTCTCGGCCACCAGGCGATCGAGAATGCCATCGCGCTCAGCTTCATCCAGCGCGTAGTAAATTTCTTTACCGAGGTCGATCCGGTACAACGGCGGCATCGCGACGTAGACGTGACCGGCATCCACCAACGGGCGGAAATGCTGGACGAACAGCGCGCAGAGCAAGGTTGCGATGTGCAGACCGTCGGAGTCGGCGTCGGCGAGGATGCAAATTTTACCGTAGCGCAGCTGGCTGATGTCCGCCGAGCCCGGATCGACACCAATGGCCACGGCGATGTTGTGCACTTCCTGGCTGGCGAGCACTTCGCTGCCGTCGACTTCCCAGGTGTTCAAGATCTTCCCGCGCAACGGCAGGATCGCCTGGAACTCTTTGTCCCGCGCCTGCTTGGCCGAACCGCCGGCAGAATCACCTTCCACCAGAAACAGTTCAGAGCGCATCGGGTCTTGCCCGGCGCAGTCCGCCAGCTTGCCCGGCAGCGCCGGGCCTTGAGTGATGCGTTTGCGCTCGACCTTCTTGCTGGCCTTGAGGCGACGGCCGGCATTGTTGATCGCAAGCTCAGCCAGTTGCATGCCCAGCTCAGGGTGTTCGTTAAGCCACAGACTGAAGGCGTCCTTGACCACACCGGAAACGAACGCCGCCGCCTCGCGGGAGGACAGCCGCTCTTTGGTCTGACCGGAGAATTGTGGTTCCTGCATTTTCATCGACAGGACGAAAGCGATCCGCTCCCAAACGTCTTCCGGTGCCAGCTTCACGCCACGCGGCAGCAGGCTGCGGAATTCACAGAACTCGCGCATCGCGTCCAGCAAACCCTGGCGCAAACCGTTGACGTGGGTGCCGCCCTGAGCGGTCGGAATCAAGTTGACGTAGCTTTCCTGGACGCTGTCGCCGCCTTCCGGCAACCACAGCAGCGCCCAGTCCACTGCTTCTTTATTACCGGCGAGACTGCCACAAAACGGTTCGTCCGGCAGGCGCTCGAATTCGGTGACTGCATCCACCAGATAGGAGCGCAGACCGTCTTCGTAATGCCACTCGACTTTCTCGCCGGTAGCCTTGTCTTCAAAGCTGACCAGCAGGCCCGGGCACAGAACGGCCTTGGCCTTGAGGACGTGTTTGAGGCGGCTGACCGAGAATTTTGGCGAATCGAAGTATTTCGGGTCCGGCATAAAGTAAACGCTGGTGCCGGTATTGCGCTTGCCAACGGTGCCGACCACTTCCAGATCGGTGGCCTTGTAACCATCGGCGAAGGTCATCTGGTACTCGTTGCCATCACGCTTGACGCGCACCCGGACTTGAGTCGACAGGGCGTTGACCACAGAAATACCGACCCCGTGCAGACCGCCGGAGAACTGGTAGTTTTTGTTGGAAAACTTGCCGCCAGCATGGAGTTTGGTGAGGATCAGCTCGACACCCGACACACCCTCTTCCGGGTGAATGTCCACTGGCATGCCGCGGCCGTCATCGCTGACTTCCAGGGAGTGGTCGGCGTGCAGGATGACTTGCACCGATTTCGCATGCCCGGCCAAGGCTTCGTCGACGCTGTTGTCGATGACTTCCTGGGCAAGGTGGTTCGGCCGACTGGTGTCGGTGTACATGCCCGGGCGTTTTCGTACCGGGTCGAGGCCCGAGAGGACTTCGATGGCGTCTGCGTTATAAGAGCTAGCGCTGGGAGTGGCCATGGGGTCTCGTCGTTAGTCGTTCAATGAAAATAGAGGCCAGGGATTTCACAGTGCGGTGAAATCGATCGCCTGATACTGATCTGCGCCGATGCCGGCAAAACTCAACAGCGCCGGTAGCTGCCCGGCAAAGCCTTGGAAACTGTGGTCGCCGCCGGCCTGGATGCGCAAGGCACAGGCTCGGTAATACTGCTGGGCGAGGCGATAGTCCAGGGTCTCGTCACCTGTCTGCAACCATACCTGAAACCGCTGTGGGTCCTGTGGCGCCGGCACTTCCAGTTCGGCCAGAGCCGTTACATGGTCGTGGGTCATTTCCCAGGTTTCATCGGTATACAGGTTTTTCTGGCTGCCCAGGAATCCGTCGAACATCCGATGAGGGCTGACGGCGGGGTTGACCAACAAGGCTTTGAGGCCATGGCGCTCGGCAAGGTGAGTCGCATAGTAGCCGCCGAGGGAGCTGCCGACCAGCAGTGGCCGACCAAGTTCGGCAATCGCCTGTTCCAGCTGGCCAATCGCCTCACGCGGGTGGTGATGCAAGGCCGGCACCTGCAATTGCTCACTCAAGCCAAGGCGGTCCATCACGCTGATCAACTGACAGGCCTTTTTCGACGCGGGCGCGCTGTTGAAACCGTGGATATACAGGATCGAACCGAACATGCGAGCTCCCTCTATGCATCAGTCAAAGATGAGGCAGTTTACAGGGACTGGCGTGGATTGACTTGCTCTGAGATGTATCAGGCCCTTGTAGCAGACGTCAGTAGCCCTTGCTGCCGTAATCAACCTGAAAATCGAAACCGGTCACTCGCTCAACCCCGGTTTCCAACCGGCCATCGGGCAACAAACGTAGCCAGCGATAGCCCGGTGCCAGATCATCGACTTTGAAATCCTTGCTGCCGGGCTCGAACTGGATGCAGGTCGACGGCGAAGCAATCAAGCGCACGCCATTGCGTAGCTGGTCGATTTCCTGATGTACGTGCCCCCAAAGCACCGCGCGAACCTGAGGAAAACGGTCCAATACGGCGAATAGCGCCTCTGGATTGCGCAAACCAATCGGCTCCATCCAGGCGCAGCCAATGGACACCGGATGATGGTGGAAACACACCAGATGATGACGCTCGGGGGCCTCGCTCAGGGATCGGGCGAGCAATTGCAACTGCTCGTCTTGCAAATACCCCGGCACCGAGCCTGGCACCGCAGAGTCCAGAAGCGTGATGCGCCAGTTGCCGATATCCACCACTGGATCAAGCAGAAGGCTTTGGGTGGCCGCCTTGGCCATAAAGTGCGGTTCATCGTGATTGCCGGGAATCCAGCGCGCCGGCGCATCGATCTGCCGGGTCATCTCACGAAACAGCTGATAGGACTCAAGCGTGCCGTCCTGGGACAGGTCACCACTGGCGATCATCAGATCGATCCGCGGTTGCTGGGCCAATACCAGTTCGATGACCTTTTGCAGGCTCTGGCGGGTATTCATGCCCAGCAACGTCCCGTCGGCCTCGGCGAACAGATGGCTGTCAGACAGTTGCACCAGCAACACCGAATCGGTGGAGGTCAGAGTGGATACGCTCGGCAAGGCGTTCTCCCAGGGCGTGATCACGAAAGTGGATGAATGGCGCAATTATGCTGGGGGAAAGTCAAAAGGGGAAACCTGCGAAGCGGACGCAGTTCACATCTATCGCACAGCTTCGAACTCATGGCCGCAGGCCAGGCAGTGGCTCAGCCATTCGCCGAGGAACACATTGAGCTGGGCCTTCTCATCCGGCTGGTGCATGAAGGCATTGGGGTATGGATAAATGCCGCGAAAGCGTCGGGCATTTTCGGCACAGATGACCTCAGCCATTCGCGCATCGTGGTAAACCTGAACTTCCAGTTGCGGGATCGGCAGCCATGGCAGGCTGTGTTCCTGGCGCACTTGCAAGGTCGTGGTGTAAGGACAGGCTTGCAGCACTTCCAGTGCCAGCACGCCGAGCATCTGGTCGCCTTGGGTGACAGCAATCCGCCGCGCGACAGGCTGGTTGCGCATGTCTGGCAACAGGCGCATCAAGCGAGCGTAGTTCGCCTCACACGCGGCTTGCAGCCCGACCAGGTCGACCCGGTAGCGATCGCGTAACTTGTTTACGACCATAACCCCCTCACTTCAACGCGGTTCAAAGCCAGCCATTGCAGGGCAATGATGCTTGCCGCGTTGGAAATCAGTCCGTCGCGAACGGCTTGCAGGGCATCTTCGAACGCCCAGACCGTCACACGGATATCTTCCGCCTCTTCCTCCAGCCCATGTAAACCGCCGGCCCCAGTACTGTCACAACGCCCCAGAAACAGGTGTACGTATTCGGTGCTGCCACCCGGCGACGGAAAGTATTTAGTCATCGGCCAGAGTGCGGTGAACACAAGCCCAGCTTCCTCCTGCGCTTCGCGGTGAGCAACTTCTTCCGGTTGCTCATCTCTGTCGATCAGACCAGCTACCAATTCGATTAGCCACGGATTGGCAGTCTTGCCCAAAGCACCGACGCGAAACTGCTCGATCAACACCACTTCATCACGCTGCGGATCGTAAGGCAGTACGCAGACTGCATCATGGCGAACAAAGAGTTCACGACTGATTTCACGGCCCATGCCACCGGCAAACAGCTCATGGCGCAGATGCACGCGATCGAGCTGATAGAAGCCTTGAAAGCATTTCTCGCGCCGAACGATATCGACGGCTGTCGGCATGGCGTTGGCAAAGTCAGTCATATCAATCCTCGTTCTTGCGGTCCGATCCGAGGCTCCCCCTCGACTTCGCGCCATCCTAACGCGCTCTCGCCTGTTGATGCAGCCCCTTTCCAGTCAGCGGGATAGACGGCTGCCCGCAAACCAACTCTAATTAGCGTAGGTCGTGTTGGCGTTAAATGACGGTCGCACCGTCATTTAACGCCAACACGACCTCGCGGCGAACTGACGGCTGCGCTGACAGTCGAAGCCGGTAACTTTTGCCTATCTCTGATTTACGAAGGACGCACATGTCGCTTTTTAAAATCGCCTCCGTGGCCTGTATCGCGCTGACTCTAGGTGCCTGCCAAAGCCTGTTTCAGCCCAACTATCGGGCACCGCTGGAAACCAAACGCGACGCCTCGGAGCAAATCAAGCCGGGCTGCACCCCCCCTGATTGCCCGCTGGTGAATATCGATACACTGCAGTTCCCTGCCGAACCGCAACTGGACGGCATCATTGAAAAGCGTCTGCTGCAATTGACCCGCACCTCGCCGGACGCACCGGTTCCGACCTCGCTGAACGCCTATCGGGAGCAGTTCCTGCGTGAATCCGACAGCCAAAGCAGCTACTTGCAGGCCAAGGTACGTGAGCAGCATGACGGCTTGGTGATCATCGAATTGTCCAGCTATCTGGACACTGGCAGTGCCGATAGCCTGCCGGGCCGCGGTTTCATCAACTATTCGCGCCAGCAACACAAAGTGCTGAATCTGTCGGACATGTTGCTGCCGGGCCAGGAAGAGGCGTTCTGGAAGGCCGCTCAAGTAGCGCACAACAGCTGGTTGATCAGCACCAAGCTGGATCAGGAAGCCGAGTTCGTGAAAAACTGGCCATTCCAGAAAACTCCGAATGTGGCTCTGACCTATGGCGGGGTGATCCTCAAGTACGACGTGTCCACCATCGCACCTTATGCGCTCGGACACATCGAACTGAAGATCCCTTACCCGCGTCTGAACGGTATTCTCAAGCCCGAGCTGTTTCCCGGCCGTAACTGAAGGCCCGGCCCAGCACGAACTGCAACAGCCCTGCCAGCACCAGTGACGGCAGGGTTGCGCCGATCTCCGGATAGAGATTGGCCAGCAGGTGATAGGTGCTCACCCCGCCCAACCAGGCCAGCAACGCCGGCCAGCGCAACGCTGACAACGCCACCTGCGCACTGCGCTTGCGCAGAATGAAATGATCCACCAGCACCACACCGAACAGCGGCGCGAACACCGAACCGATCAACAACAGGAAGTTCTGGTACTGCGCCAATGGCGCGAAGCAAGCGATCAGCGTGCAGATGACACCGATGGCCAACGCCAGATGTTCGACTTTCAAGCGCAACAGAATCCCGCTGGACACCGCTGCCGAGTGAATGTCGGCGAAAGCGTTTTCTGATTCATCCAACAGAATCAGCAGCAGCGGGATCCCCAGGCCAGCACCGGCCAGCGCCAACAGCAAGGCATTCACTTCACCGCTCGGCGCGAACGCCAGGGTGTAGGCCACGCCCAGGCTCATCAGCCAGAAGTTACCGATAAAGAACCCCAGAGCTGTACCACCGAACACGCTTTTGGCGCGTTTGCCGAAACGCGAGTAGTCGGCAATCAACGGCAGCCAGGACAGCGGCATGGCGATGGCGATGTCGAAACCCACCGCAAACGGCATCGAACCATCACCGGCCTGGGCCCACAACGCGGCCAGATCAGCCTTGGCAAACAGGTTCCAGGTCAGCCAGATGCAGGCCGCCAGCAGCAGCCAGATACCCCATTTGCGCAGGATCTGCCGCACGAAGGTCAACGGACCGCTCACCGCAAGCAAGGTTGCCAAGGCGCCAAACACTAGAGTCCAGAGCAGCGGATTGGCCAACAGGCTGCCCTCGCTGAATGCACGTGCGCCGAGCAGGCTGGCTGCATCGCGCATGACGATGATTTCGAACGAGCCCCAACCGATCAGTTGCAGCAGGTTCAGCACCGCCGGCAGGCTCGCTCCGCGGGTGCCGAGGCTGAGCTTGAGCGCAGCCATGGACGACAGACCGGTGTCGCTGCCGATCACGCCTACAGCAGCCAGCAGCAGTACGCCCACTGCCGTGCCGAGAAAAATGGCCAGCAACGAACCGGACAGGCCCAGGCCTGGCGCGAGCAAAGCGCCGGTCTGCAAGACCATCAGGCCGATGCCGAGGGAGAACCACAGGGAAAACAGATCGCGTGCACCGAATACGCGCTTTGCCAAAGGCACGGCGTGATCGGGGGAATAAGTGCTGGGTGTGTTCACAGGGTGTTATCTCGGAGGAAATATGTGCGTGGTTTCGCCATTGAGATCTCTGTTGTCTGTGCCACCGCTATCGCGAGCAAGCCCGCTCCCACACTGGATCTGCTTCAACCACAAAAGGATGGTTAGCGCAGAACTAATGTGGGAGCGGGCTTGCTCGCGATGAGGCAGTACAGGCGCCATCAATCTCAGCTCAGATCAAACCTTTTTGTACAGCTGACTGCCTTCTTTCTTGAACCGCTCGGACTGCTCGCGCATCCCTTCTTCAACCTCTACATCGACGGCTTCAATGCGCTGGTTGGCCGCGTACTCACGCACTTCCTGGGTAATTTTCATCGAGCAGAATTTCGGCCCGCACATGGAGCAGAAGTGCGCGACCTTGGCCGAATCCTTCGGCAGGGTTTCATCGTGGTACGAACGCGCGGTGTCCGGGTCCAGACCGAGGTTGAACTGGTCTTCCCAACGGAATTCGAACCGCGCCTTGCTCAAGGCGTTGTCGCGGATCTGTGCGCCCGGATGCCCCTTGGCCAAGTCCGCGGCATGGGCTGCGATCTTGTAGGTGATGATCCCGGTCTTCACGTCATCCTTGTTCGGCAGGCCCAAGTGTTCCTTCGGCGTGACGTAGCAAAGCATGGCGCAACCGAACCAGCCAATCATCGCCGCACCGATGCCGGAGGTGATGTGGTCGTAACCCGGTGCGATGTCCGTGGTCAGCGGGCCGAGGGTGTAGAACGGCGCCTCGTCGCAGCACTCGAGCTGCTTGTCCATGTTCTCTTTGATCAACTGCATCGGCACGTGGCCAGGGCCTTCGATCATGGTTTGCACGTCGTGCTTCCAGGCGATCTTGGTCAGCTCGCCGAGGGTTTCCAGCTCGCCGAATTGCGCTTCGTCGTTGGCGTCGGCAATCGAGCCCGGACGCAGGCCATCGCCCAGCGAGAAGCTGACGTCGTAGGCCTTCATGATTTCGCAAATGTCTTCGAAATGAGTGTAGAGGAAGTTTTCTTTGTGGTGCGCCAGGCACCATTTGGCCATGATCGAACCGCCACGGCTGACGATCCCGGTGACGCGCTTGGCGGTCATCGGCACGTAGCGCAGCAACACGCCGGCGTGGATGGTGAAGTAGTCGACGCCCTGCTCGGCCTGTTCGATCAGCGTGTCGCGGAACAGCTCCCAGGTCAGGTCTTCGGCGGCGCCGCCGACTTTTTCCAGCGCTTGATAGATCGGTACGGTACCGATCGGCACCGGCGAGTTGCGGATGATCCACTCGCGGGTTTCGTGAATGTGCTTGCCGGTGGACAGGTCCATGACCGTGTCCGAACCCCAGCGAATGCCCCAGGTCAGTTTTGCCACTTCTTCTTCAATGGAAGAACCCAGCGCACTGTTGCCGATGTTGCCGTTGATCTTCACCAGGAAGTTACGGCCGATGATCATCGGTTCCAATTCGACGTGGTTGATGTTCGCTGGAATGATTGCGCGACCGCGGGCGATTTCTTCACGAACGAATTCGGCGGTGATTTCTTTAGGGATGCTGGCGCCGAAGCTATGGCCCGGGTGTTGCTGTTTCAGCAGGCCAGAAGCACGGGCTTCCTGAAGCTTCATGTTCTCGCGGATGGCGACGTATTCCATCTCGGCGGTGATGATGCCCTGACGCGCATAGTGCATCTGGCTAACATTGGCACCAGCCTTGGCCCGACGCGGGTTGTTCACGTGGGCGAAACGCAGTGCGGTCAGCTCCGCATCGGCGAGGCGCTCCTGGCCGAAGTTCGAGCTCAGGCCGGACAGACGCTCGGTATCGCCACGGGCGTCGATCCACGGCGAACGCACGTCGCCCAAGCCTTTGCGTACGTCGATGATCACATTCGGGTCGGTGTAGGGACCGGAGGTGTCGTACACCACCACTGGCGCGTTGATCTCGCCGCCGAATTCGGTCGGGGTGACGTCAAGGCTCACTTCGCGCATCGGCACGAGGATGTCCGGGCGTGAACCCTGGACGTAGATTTTTTGCGAGCGGGTAAAGGGCTGAACCGATTGCTGATCGACCTTGGCCGAATCACTTAAGTTAGCGGTGTTTTTTAGTTTTGTACTCATCACGGGCTCTCCAGACACACATCCAGGCAGTGGATTTTTTGTCGGAGCGAACCTGTAACGAATGGACGCACCAGGACTGGTGCTGTGCTGAGTGCACGAGGGTTGTTCGATTGTCGAACAACATCCCGGACGAAGCACAAGAGGACTCGCCGGGGGACGAGAAATCTTGTTCCCTACGCAGGCGCTAACCTGATCAGGTTCAACGGGATCCGGAATTATCCGATCTCAGCCTCATAGCAAGGCACCCCGACAAGAACGTGGCCAGTCTAGACAGAACTCACAAAGAACGCCAACACCGGTGCAAACAGCGTGATGAATGGCGCAATTACAGGATTGTTGCCGCAAGCCTGCACAACTACACTCGCTACGCTGTGCCGTCCTTGACGCTCTGCACCGCGCGCCGTAGCCTTGGCGTTTAAATTATAGCCGTAATATTCACTCTAGGGATCGCCTCATGCTGCGCAAACTCTCACTGGCCCTCGCCGTGTCTTGTGCGTCCAATGGAATGGCCTGGGCAGCAGAAGCGCCCTTATCGACCAAAACCGATCTGGTCAGCGTCTACCAGGAAGCGGTGGACAACAACGCCGATCTGGCCGCCGCCCGCGCCCAGTACGGAGCTCAAAAGGAAGTCGTGCCCCAGGCCCGCGCCGGCCTGCTGCCCAACCTCTCGGCCGGGGCCGATGTGAGCGATGTGCGCACGCAATTCGACCAACCCGCGGCCACGGCCAACCGCAGCGGCCATGTGTATCAGGCAACCTTGAGTCAACCGCTGTTCCGTGCCGATCGCTGGTTCCAGTTGCAAGCCGCCGAAGCGGTCAACGAACAGGCGGCGCTACAACTCTCGGCCACCGAGCAGAACCTGATCCTGCAAAGCGCTGAAAACTACTTCAACGTCCTGCGCAGCCAGGACAACCTGGCCTCGACCAAAGCCGAGGAAGCCGCGTTCAAACGCCAACTCGACCAGTCCAACGAACGCTTCGATGTCGGCCTGTCGGACAAGACCGACGTGCTGCAGTCGCAAGCAAGCTACGACACCGCGCGAGCCAACCGGATTCTTGCCCAGCGCCAGGTGGATGATGCGTTCGAAGCGCTGATTACCCTGACCAACCGTCAATACAACTCGATTCAGGGCATTGTGCATACCTTGCCGATCCTGCCGCCGGCACCGAACGATGCCAAGGCCTGGGTCGACACGGCGGCCAAACAGAACCTCAATCTGCTGGCCAGCAACTACGCGGTCAGCGCCGCCGAGGAGACCCTCAAGCAGCGCAAGGCCGGTCACGCACCGACCCTCGATGCCGTGGCGCAATACAAGAAAGGTGATAACGACGCCCTGGGTTTCACTAACCCTACCTTTGGCCAGCCATTCGGTGGCAATGTCGAACAACGCTCGGTCGGCCTGCAACTGAACATTCCGATCTACAGCGGTGGCCTGACCAGCTCCCAGGTCCGCGAATCGTATTCGCGGCTCAGCCAGTCAGAGCAGCAACGCGAAGCCCTGCGTCGGCAAGTGGTGGAAAACACCCGCAATCTGCATCGCGCGGTGAACACCGATGTCGAGCAAGTACAGGCGCGTCGCCAGTCGATTATCTCCAACCAGAGTGCGGTAGAAGCCACGGAAATCGGCTATCAGGTGGGCACGCGCAATATCGTTGACGTGCTGGACGCTCAACGTCAGCTGTACACCTCGGTGCGCAACTACAACAACACACGCTACGACTACATCCTCGACAACCTGCGTCTCAAGCAAGCGGCTGGTACGTTGAGCCCGGGAGACTTGCAGGATCTGTCGCGTTACCTCAAAGCCGATTACAACCCGGACAAGGACTTCCTGCCACCGGACCTGGCCAAGGCCGCGCAAGAGCAGCTCAAGGCTAATCCGGGGTATTGATTTGTAGCCGATCCGTGGCGCGCGGGCTTTTTGTGGCGAGGGAGCTTGCTCCCGCTGGATCGCGAAGCGGTCCTAAAACCTGCGACCGCGCTCTAACAGGTAAACCTCATTCGCAGGATTTACGACTGCTGCGCCCGAGCGCGGACCGGCCGGCGGGAGCAAGCTCCCTCGCCACAGGTTATGAGATCAACCTACCCAACCCATCCAGCAAGCGCTTTAGCGCACCTTGATTGGCGCGCATCACCTTCAGGCCTGCTTCAGCCATCTTCTGCGCATCGTGCGGCAGTTCGAACAGTCGCTGCACTGCCACCGCCAAACCTTGCGCATCGTCCACTTCCTGTAACGCTCCGGCCTCCCGCAACAGCGCGGCGATTTCGAGGAAGTTGAACAGGTGTGGGCCACTCAGCACCGGTTTGGCCAGAGCTGCCGGTTCCAACAGGTTATGCCCGCCGTTGGCCACCAGACTGCCACCGACAAAAGCGATGTCCGCCAATGCGTAGAGAAACAGCAATTCGCCCATGGTGTCGCCGAGCAACACCGAGGTGTTCGCGGTGACCAGCTCAGCCTTTGAGCGGCGTACGGTGGCGAAGCCCCGCTGCTGACACAGCTCGAAGACAGCGTTGAAACGCTCCGGATGACGTGGCACCAGAATCAGCAAGGCATCCGGATGGTTGGCGAGCAACTGTCGGTGGGCCGCGAGCACCACTTCGTCTTCACCTTCATGGGTGCTGGCGGCGATCCACACCGGACGCTCCGCTGCTTGCCATTGACCGCGCAACTCGGCGGCGCGCGCCAGTAATTGCGGATCGATGCTCAGATCGAACTTGATCGACCCGGTCACCTCGACCGTTTCAGGCCGCGCCCCAAGCCCAAGAAAGCGCTGCGCCTCTGCCTCGGTCTGCACCGCGAAAAAGCTCATTTCGGCGAGCATGGGTTGAGTCAGTTTCGCGAAACGGCCGTAGCCCTTGGCCGAGCGTTGCGACAACCGCGCATTAGCCAGCGCCACCGGAATTCCACGCTTGGCGCACTGATGAATATGGTTCGGCCAAAGCTCGGTCTCCATGATCACCGCCAGCGTCGGCTGGACCCGCTCGAGAAACCGCGCCGCCGCACAGGGCAAGTCGTACGGCAGATAGCAGTGTTGGATGCGCGGTTCACCGGCGAACATCGCCTTGATCCGCTCCGAGCCGGTCGGGGTCATGCAGGTCACGGTGATCGGCAGCTGTGGATAACGTTCAAGCAGGCCACGGATCATCGGTGCGGCGGCGATGCTTTCGCCCACAGAGACCGCGTGCACCCAGATCCCGCCGGGACGCATCGTTGGCAGGCCGAAAGAAAAGCGTTCGCCGATGCGCTTGGCATAGGCCGGCGCCTTGCGCGCCCGCAGCCACAGACGCAACGCTACCAACGGCAGCCCCAGGTAAAACAGCGCGGTGTAGAGAGTTCTATTCATGGCGGCGGAGTTTATCGGTTTTTTAGCCGATCGCCTGCAAGTGCACGGCAAAACGTTCAGCCAGCCAGCGCGCGGCCGGGCCAAGGGGTTCGTCGCGGCGCCAGACCAGTTCTACCACCAGCGCCGGCGGGGTCCATTCGCTGACCAGTTCGACCATCTGCCCCTGATACGACGGGTACTGCACCACATGCCGCGGGAGCCAGGCCCAGCCCAAGCCACGCATCAGCCACTCGGCCATCACGTAGAAGCTGTCGGCGCGCCAGACCTGCGGACTGGCCTGTTCGCTGCCGGGATAGACACTGGACTGCGTGGCCATCAGCAGCTGTCGATGCTGCGCCATTTGCTGGCAGTCCACCTTTCCTTCGGCCGCCAGTGGATGCCCCACACCGCACACTGTCACCATTTCGACACTGCCCAGCACCCGCCGCTCGAGGGCTTCGGGGATTTGGTCATGGTAAAACAGCAAACCCAGATCGGCTCGACGCTCAACCAGCTTGCGCGCCACATCGCCCTGGGCGGCGCTGGTCAGCTGCACTTCAAGGCTGGGAAATTGTTCGGCCAATGCTTCGAGGCTGTCGATCACCGGTTGATAGGGCATCGCCTCATCTTGAGCCAGCCGCAAGCGTGCTTCCTGACCACGCATCAATGCCAGGGCCCGACCGTTGAGGCGCTCACACTGACGCAACACTTCCCGGGCCTCTTCGAGCAGGGCGTGGCCCGCTTCGGTCAATTTCGGCTGACGACCGCTGCTGCGGTCGAACAGACTGACGCCAAGGTCTTCCTCCAGCATAGCGATGGCACTGCTGATCGCCGACTGCGCCTTGCGCTGGTCCCGGGCCACCGCAGAAAACGAACGCTGTTCGGCTACGCTGACGAACAAGCGCAGTTGCTCCAGATTCCACTGAATATTCATGGCCCAACCCATCTTCAGAACAGATAGGTAATGACTTTACCCCATCTGTGCAACCTCTAGAATGCCGACCTAAGAAAGCAGCACTAAATATGAGGATTCGCCCATGAACGCTTACTACTATCTGGCCATCGCCATCTGCGCCGAAGTGATCGCCACTGTTTCGATGAAAGCGGTCAAGGGCATCAGCACACCTCTGCCCCTGCTGTTGGTCATCGTCGGTTACGGCATCGCGTTCTGGATGCTGACACTGGTGGTGCGCAGCGTTCCGGTGGGCGTGGCTTACGCTGTGTGGGCCGGCATGGGTATCGTAATGGTCAGTGTCGCCGCGCTGTTTATCTACGGGCAGAAACTCGACATCCCGGCCATCGTTGGCATGGGGATGATTGTTCTGGGTGTAGTGGTGATTCAGCTGTTTTCGAAAACTGCGGGGCACTAAAAATCGCAGGCTTCGCCAGCTCCTACGGGATTTGCGCAAGACGCGCTTTTGTAGGAGCTGCCAATAGGCTGCGATCTTGGCAATCTACCTACCCCCCTCAATTCAGCAGCCTCCATCATTGATTACCGGCAAAGCCTGCGATCTTCGAGTCTGTATACTGCGCCCCTAGTCTTGAACACTGAGGTCGCTGCATGCCATCCGTTATTTCCACCGACGTTCTGATTGTCGGCGCCGGGGTTGCTGGCCTCTGGCTGAATGCACGCCTGCGGCGCCAGGGCTTTTCGACTGTGCTGGTGGAAAGCGCCAGCCTCGGCGGCGGGCAAAGCGTGAAGTCCCAGGGGATCATCCACGGCGGCGCCAAATACGCGTTGCACGGTGCGCTGACCGGCGCCTCGGAAGCCATCGCCGACATGCCACGCCGCTGGCGCGAAGCCCTGGCCGGAAACGGCGAACTGGACCTCACCGGCGTACGCCTGCTCTCTGAAGCCCACTATCTCTGGTCCCCCGGCACGATTGCCGGCAACCTCACCAGCTTCTTCGCCAGTAAAGCAGTGCGCGGGCGAGTCGATCAGGTCAAAGGTGATCAGTTGCCACCGGCCCTGCAAGACCGCCGCTTCAAGGGCAAGGTCTATCGTCTGGCCGAGCTGGTGGTCGACGTGCCGAGTCTGATCCAGCGCCTCGCCGAACTGGCGGGTGATGGCCTGCTGGCAGGTCAGACCATCGAACCCTTGCAGGAAAATGGCGAACTGGTCGGCCTGCGGGTCGATGGGCGGGAAATCCGCGCACAACGCATCGTTCTCAGCGCGGGTGCCGGCAATGCCGATTTGCTCAAGGCGTTAGGCTTGAGCCAACCAGCGATGCAACGTCGGCCATTGCACATGATCATCGTCAAAGGTCCGACCCTGAAACCGCTGTACGCCCACTGCCTGGGCGGCGGGCCAAAGCCGCGGATCACGGTCACCACGCACCCGGCGGCCGATGGTCAGTGGGTCTGGTATCTGGGCGGTGATATTGCCGAAGCCGAAGGCGTCGCCCGTGAACCGGCCGCGCAAATCGCCGCCGCGCAGAAAGAACTCGGCAGCCTGCTGCCGTGGGTCGACCTGAGCCAAGCGCAATGGGCGACCTTGCGGGTTGATCGGGCAGAACCGGCGCAATCGGGCCTGACCCGTCCAGACAACGCCTTCCTCGCCGAACAGGATCGCCTGTTGGTGGGCTGGCCGACCAAGTTGGCCCTGGCGCCGGACTTCGCTGATCGCGTGCTGGCCGCGCTGGACCGTGACGGCATCCAGCCAAGTCACCCGGCGTCTTTGCCCGAACTGCCGAAACCGCCGATGGCACAACCCGCCTGGGAGCAATTGTTGCCATGAGCCAACCGACCTTGCACGATTTGCATCGCCCCCTCGGCAGCACTGGCCTGTTGGTCTCGCCGTTGGGCCTGGGCACCGTCAAACTCGGTCGCGACCAAGGCGTGAAGTACCCCAATGGCTTCCGGATTCCCGACGATGACGAAGCGCGCATGCTGCTCAAGTTGACTCGTGACCTGGGCATCAACCTGATCGACACTGCCCCCGCTTATGGCCGCAGCGAAGAACGCCTCGGCCCGCTGTTGCGAGGTCAGCGCCAGGACTGGGTGATCGTCAGCAAGGTCGGCGAAGAGTTCGTCGATGGCCTGTCACACCACGACTTCAGCGCCCAACACACACGCTTCTCCGTCGAACGCAGCCTGCAACGCCTGGAAACCGATTTTATCGATCTGGTGCTGGTGCACTCGGACGGGAACGACCTCGCAATCCTCAACAACAGTGAGGTCTACCAGACGCTTGCCGAGCTGAAACGTGAAGGAAAAATTCGCGGCTTTGGCTTCTCCGGCAAAACCGTCGACGGCGGATTGAAGGCTCTGGAACAAGGCGATTGCGCCATGGTCACCTACAATCTCAACGAGCAGGCTGAGCGGCCAGTCATCGACTATGCTGCCGCACACGGCAAAGGCATTCTGGTGAAAAAAGCATTGGCCAGCGGTCATGTCTGCTTGAGCCCGGGTGTCGACCCGGTCCGCGCCAGTTTTGAGTTGCTGTTTGAACATCCCGGTGTCGTCAGTGCTATTGTCGGGACCATTAATCCGCTGCACCTCGCCCACAATGTGGCGACTGTCGCGCAGGTTTTGCGCAGAAACTGACGCCGCCGACGCGGCCGCCCCCGACGCAAGAAGGAGCTGAGATGTCGCGCACGCTCATTAGAAAGAACCCCAGCAACTTCAAAACCCTGCCGTTGATCGTCCAAGCGACTCCCGAAGGCCTGAGCTATCACAGCGTCGGAATGCCGCTCAATTTTTCGCAGACCTTGCAGCGTCGTCGTCCAGTGACGGTCGCTGACGCCGAGCGTTTTTCTCTCGAACTGGCCAACCTCGGGGTTTCAGTTCGCCTGACCCTGCATTGGCAGAATCGTGATTACTGGGTCCTGGTTCGTCAACGGCGCCAGGACCGTGGCGATGTAGTACTAAAGCTGATCTCTGGTTATGTGCCGGCCCACGAATTGAACCTGCCGCTGCACACCGCGATTCAGGAGATTGCTGAAGAGTGCTTGCTGGAAACCCCGGAAGGCTGGCTCAACGGGCGCTTCAACGACACTTGGCTGCCGGCACCCTATTCGACTGCGCTGCATTACCGCGAAGCCCTGCCCTTTCGCCTGACGCCACTGTCCGGTTCTGCGCGTCCGGTGCGTTGCGCCAGCATGCAACTGATCGAACGACCAAGAGCCTACGTTCACCTGCCCACGGCTTCGCTGCAATTGATTTACGATTTGCGACTGGATGTGCCGAAAGAGGCCAAGTCACTGAGCCTGTTCCACGTCGATGAGCGTCTGGAGGGCGATCAACTGGTCGCTCGTCTGGACCGCAAACGGCCGGACCTGTACCTGATGCCGCTTGAGGATGGTCAACCTCTGGCCGAGCTCTATATCTTGAAAAAGGATCAGCTACACCCGGCCAGTACCCGCGGACTGTATCTGGCAGAAAGCTTTGCCCGACAGGAAGGCTGGCTGGTGCGCGATGAGCGGATTCGCTGGAAGGACTGGCTCAGGCAGCAAGGCTTAAGCCAACCGGGCAAGGACTCGGGTTTCAAGCGCCTGACGGGCAAGGCGCGGCAGTTGTTGAAGAAAATGGTGCCAAGGAGCGCTGCGCGCTAAACGCGGGATTGATACGAACCTGTGGTGAGGGAGCTTGCTCCCTCACCACAATGACCACGCAATCAGTGGTTGCGGATCTTCTCGACAATCGCGGTGGTCGAGCTGTTCTCAACCAGCCCCAGCACCTTGACCGTGCCGCCATAGGCACTGACGATATCGGCACCGACAACCTGGTCGATGCCGTAGTCGCCACCCTTGACCAGTACATCCGGCTTGACCTGAGCCAACAGGTTTTCAGGCGTGCCTTCGGGGAAGCTGATCACCCAATCCACCGCCCCCAGACCGGCCAGTACCGCCATGCGACGGTCGACACTGTTGATGGGGCGACCTGGCCCTTTCAGGCGGCTGACCGATGCATCGTCATTGACCGCAACGATCAAGCGATCGCCTTGTGCCCGCGCTTGCTCAAGATAGGTCACGTGCCCGGCATGCAGGATATCGAAGCAACCGTTTGTGAAGACGATTTTCTCTTTATGCGCACGAGCATCGTCGATCGCCAACAGCAGTTGATCGAGACTCAGCACACCGCGCTCGGAACCTTCCTCGCGCTGGATGGCGCGACGCAGTTCCGGCGCGCTGATCGCCGCTGTACCCAATTTGCCGACCACGATACCCGCGGCCAGATTGGCCAGGGCCACCGCATGGGGCAACTCTTCACCGGCAGCGATAGCCGCCGCCAAGGTGGAAATCACCGTATCACCGGCACCGGTCACGTCGAACACTTCACGCGCCCGCGCCGGCAGATGCAACGCCGGGTGATCGGGACGCAACAGCGTCATGCCGTGTTCGCCGCGAGTGACGAGCAAAGCGCCCAGCTCGAGGTCGTGCATCAGTTTGGCACCCTTGGTCACCAACTCATGCTCATCGGCGCAACCGCCGACAATGGTCTCGAACTCACTGAGGTTAGGTGTGATCAGGCTCGCACCGCGATAGATCGAAAAGTCTTTGCCTTTCGGGTCCGCCAATACCGGAATGCCGCGCGCGCGCGCAGCCTGGATCAGCACCTGATGATTCCTCAACGCACCTTTGCCGTAGTCAGACAGCACCAGCACTTTGATGCCTTCAAGCAGGCCATCGACCTCGGCAGCCAATGCCGGCGCATCGGTGGCGAAGGGTTCTTCGAAGTCGATCCGCAGCAGTTGCTGGTGACGACTCATGACCCGCAGCTTGACGATGGTCGGCTGGTGAGCGATGCGCTGGAACAGTGCTCGCACGCCTGCGCCATGCAAGCTGTTGGCCAGGCTGTCGGCGGCTTCGTCATCACCGGTCACGCCGACCAGTGAAGCGGGCGCACCGAGAGCGGCAATGTTCAAGGCAACGTTGGCCGCACCGCCCGGGCGGTCCTCTATTTGCTCAACCTTGACCACCGGTACCGGCGCCTCAGGGGAGATCCGTGAGGTACCACCATGCCAGTAACGGTCGAGCATGACATCGCCGACCACCAAGACAGGGGCTTGATCGAATCGCGGCATGGACAACTTCATGGAGCAACCCACATACAAAATGAACAGGGGCGCGATATTAGCACAGGGTGAACGCTGCCTAGTTCGAGAGCTTCACCGGGCGTGTAACACGCCCTCACATTGATCATTTTTCAAGCAAGACAGCCAGGACACGCTGTATAGCCTCCGCCAGATCGACCTCGTCAGTGTTGATCTCACAGTCGGCCTGCTGCGGTGCTTCGTAAGGACTGTCCAGACCCGTGAAATTTTTGAGTCGCCCTTGCAACGCCGCTTGATACAAACCCTTTGGATCGCGCCGGGCACAAATATCGAACGGCGTGCTGACATACACCTCAAGAAATTCGTCTGACCGGAACAGCGCTCTGGCCGCGGCCCGATCAGCACGAAACGGCGAAATCGCCGAGACAATCACAATCAACCCCGCGTCGACCATCAACCGTGCCACTTCGGCAATACGCCGGACATTCTCCTGGCGCGCCATAGCGTCCATGCCCAGGTCATTGCACAAACCATTGCGCAGGTTATCGCCGTCGAGCACAAAGGTATGCCGCCCCTGCTCATTGAGCTGCATCTCAAGGGCATTGGCCAGGGTCGACTTGCCAGCGCCGGACAGGCCCGTCAGCCAGAGGCAGCAGGGTTGTTGATGCTTGAGTGCAGCTCTGGCGGTTGGCGACAGCGACAATGCGTAAGGGCGAATCTGCGGTCTGGGCGCAGCACTTGAAGACGGCTTACTCATAACCGAGCATCTCGTAATCACGCTGGTAAACACGCCGCACCAGCCGTCGCGTGCGCACCGAACAAAAATCGCGCGCGGGTGCAGCACGACGTTGTTCCGAGCCGTTCAGATGAGGCAACAATGAAGTCACCCCAAGCTGTTGGCACAGCAGCTGAAAATCACGCCCCAGATGCTCCTGATAGCCGATGAAATCCATCGCCATACGCCCCATGGAGTCAGTCAGAAAGTCCGTCTGCAAAGCAAAATGAAGTTGCCTGTGGACAGTGTCCGAGTGCAGCCAACGCCGAATGAAATCATCGAAATCCCGGTAACTGCTGACCAGTGCTTGAGCCGGCAGATCTCGCTGACTCAGCGTGTTACCCCGTAAAAAAGCGTAGGCCGAGTAAGCCCGCTCCAGCGGGTCACGCACAAACGCGAATTTGAAACTGTGGGAAAAATGCTCGGGAAACTGTTGTTCGTACCAATACAGTGGCAGATGCCCTGGGGTCCAACCGTCGAACAGCGCCGAACAGACACTACTCCCGGCACATTTCGGAACATGGATGAACAGGCAGGAGCGCTGCTGAAAAGGGACCGGAAAGGAGGTGTTGCCAGACAACGATTTGTTCACCACCTGCCGGTCGACTACCGACAGACGCCCCAACAGAAAGGTCCGCTGGGTCTTGGGTAGTAGTTTCCAGAGATAGCGCTGCAGCATTTCAGTCCCCACGCGAAAGGGTTGACCCCCTCGTGTTCAATCAAAATCGAGGCTGGAACTGTAGCAAGCGCGGGACGGAGAATTATTTAGCCTTGGTCAAGTGTGTAAAGTATTGGATACAACACCTCGGGCGCATTGCACGCCCGGGAAGCTGACAGGGTGACTCTCACCCTGAAGTCGATATCAGACGATGCCGGCCGTGACAGGTTCGTCCAGGCCCATGGCATGCAGGCGCGAGTAGTAACCGCCCTGCGCCAGAAGCTCGGCGTGGGAACCACGTTCGACAATTTCGCCGTGATCCATTACCAGGATCAGGTCTGCCTTCTCGATGGTCGACAAGCGGTGCGCGATCACCAGCGTGGTGCGACCTTTCATGACTTTATCCAGTGCCGCCTGAATGTGCCGCTCGGACTCGGTGTCCAGCGCCGAAGTCGCCTCATCGAGAATCAGCAACGGGGCGTTTTTCAACAAGGCCCGAGCGATTGCAAGACGCTGACGCTGACCACCGGACAACAACACGCCATTCTCACCAACGTCGGTGTCCAGACCTTGCGGCAACTGCGCAATGAAGTCCATTGCGTAAGCGTCTTCAGCGGCCTTCTCGATATCTGCACGAGGAGCACCGGCCAGATCACCGTAGGCGATGTTGTTGGCAACAGTGTCGTTGAACAGGGTGACGTGTTGCGTCACCTGAGAGACGTGCCGACGCAAATTGCGCAGACGATAGTCTTCGATCTCCACGTCATCGAGCAGTATTTGCCCTGTTTCGTGATGGTAGAAGCGCGGAATCAGGCTCGCCAGCGTCGACTTGCCGCTGCCTGAACGTCCAACCAGCGCGATCATCTGCCCCGGCGCAGCCGTGAAGCTGATGTTCTTCAGCACTTCGCGGTCGGTCCCCGGATAAGTGAAGCTCAGATTGCGCACGTCCAGACGACCGCTGACACGTTCTTTCTCGACGGTACCGGTATCGACTTCCGACTCGACATCCAGCTGCTCGAAGATGCTTTCCGCGCCGGCCACGCCTCTCTGAATGGTCGAGCTGACTTCCGACAACTGTCGAATCGGTTTCGGCAACAAACCGGCTGCGGTGATATAGGCCACCAGATCACCGGCCGTCGCATCACCACGCAGGAACAGCACCAAAAACATGAGCGCCGCCATGGCGGTGTAGATCACCAGCTGCAGCATCGGGGTATAGACCGCACTGGTCTTGGTCATGCGCAGCTGCTTGTCGGTATTGCTTTGACTGGCTTTGGCAAAGCGCTGCTGTTCGTAGTTTTCGCCACCGAAGCTGCGCACGACGCGATAGCCCTGAATGGTCTCGGACGCCACGTGAGTCACGTCGCCCATTGCCACCTGGATCTTCTTGCTCTGCTTGCGGAACTTCTTGCTGGTGTTGCCGACCATGAACGAAATCATCGGCAGAATCGCCAGCATCACCAGGGTGAGTTTCCAGTTCATCCACAACAGGTAGGCGAACAGGAAGATCACGGTCAGACCTTCACGGAAAACCACCTTGATGGCATCGGTGGCGGCACCGGTGACCATCGTCACGTTGAAGGTGATACGGGAAATCAGGTGCCCGGAGTTGTGGGTATCGAAATAGCGGTTGGGCAGCACCAGCAGCTTGTTGAACAACTCCACCCGCAGGTCATGCACCAGCCCAAGGGAAACCTTTGCCAGGTAGTAGTTGCCGAGGAACGAACCAAGGCCCTGCCAGGCGGCGATCAGAACAATTAGCAACGGCACAGCCATCAGCAGCTGCAAATTGCGCAGATAAGGAACATTGGGGAAGAGCACCGCTTCAGGGTTGCTCAAGCCATCGACGAAATATTTGAGTATCCCGGCCAACATCGGTTGGGTGGAGGCAAATATTACGAAGCCCACGATACTCACCAGGAAAATGCCAGCGTAGGGTTTTACATACCCCAACAGCCGAAAATAGATTTTCAGGCTGGAATCCTGTTCCGCATTGGGCGGTGCTTTACTCATCGTAGAGCTCACTGATTAGGAAGAACGCGGGATTTTATCACAAGCACTGGATTTGGCCCGTGTCCATGCCAAAACACTGGCCAGGCCGATCGGTAGCCAGCTGATGAACCATTCGGCTCGTGGCGTTCCGTTCAGGCTGGCCGCATCGAACTGCATGGCAAGGAACGAGAACAGCCAGATTCCGATGAGGCCTTGACCGTACAACGATTCACGGGCTCGCCATGCCTCACGCAGCACCGCAAACCAGACCACACACCACAATAGCAGCCCGGGAAGCCCCAGCTCGATGGCAATGTGAGAGAACAAGTTATGAGCATGATCAAAATACTGGCCTTCGGCAAACACCTTATAGTCGGCACCCAGGCCAAGGCCACGCCACGGGTGTTCGGCGATCATTTGCAGACTCGCCACGAAAATTTGCGGACGGAAAGAAACCCCACGAGCCACGACCAGTGACTGAAGCGCCCAGAAAGCCAACACCGCGAGAACCAGCGCGGCAACCGCGATGATGCGGCGGCGTCGATCACGGCACCAGATCGGCATGGCGAGCACACTGAGCAACAAGGCCAGCGCCGCGCCACGACTCTGGCAAAGCACGACAAACACTCCGAGCAAAGCCAGTGCGACCACCCAGACCACTTGCAGCCCGCGCGCGCGCGGCACCCAATGCACCATCCAGACGGCGGCCAGCCCAATGACGTAACCACCGAGAATCGGGTGAGCCAACTCTCCCAGCCCTTCAAGACGCGCCCACCACAGGTTCCCGTCGATCCAATAGAACTTGACGATGGCCACCAATGCACTCAACGCCAGACCGAGGCCACCCCATTGCATGACACGAATCATCCGTTCAGGTCGGGCATCGGCAAAGACCGGAAAGAACAAGAGAAAAACAACGATATACAGCAAGCGCTTTTCTTCGCGAGACGGGTCCTCTACGTTGGTCCATAACAGGCTGATCAGCGCCCAGGCCACCAACCCTATCAACGCCAGGTAAATCAGACGTTGCGCGCGCCAGACTTCACCAAGCCGATCCCGTGCCGACCAGGCAAAGGCCATCGCTGGCAACCAGAGAAACGCGACCAATCCTTGCTGATAGAGTTTGTTGGTAGGCGCAAATGCAATAGCCAGTAAAAACCACAGTAAACCAATCGTCATCCACACTTGCGCCCAACGAGTTGATTGCATCAATTAGCTCCTTAATGATTCACCCATCCAACCCGGCATGGTTAAAACAACAACTTTTCGGCATCATTGCCCGCCACTGTACCGGCTATTCCAACAAGGTTTCCTACGATGCAATGCTCCCGGCTTCCCCAAGCCGCTTTAAATCAAACGATTGAAGGCGCCAGAGTACTAGAGGCCGACAGCTTCGGTCCGAAAGTCTATCTGTTGCAGGATGGGAATATCCTCAAACTGTTTCGCCGCAAACGTCTTTTTTCATCAGCGCTGTTTCGACCTTACTCGAAGCGCTTTATCGACAATGCCGTTGAATTGAAAAGACTCGGCGTGCCCACCTTGCAGGTCATGGAGTGCTATCAGCTGCAAGTTCCTGGCATGACGGCAGTGCTTTACCAGCCTTTGCCAGGAGAGACACTGCGCCAGATTTCCAGTAAAGACGGCTTCAACTGGCAGCAAACCCTCCCGGCACTGGTGGAGCTGATTCACAGCCTTCACACGTCGGGGATCTACTTTCGCTCATTACATCTGGGCAACATTGTCGTCACACCGGACCACCAGCTCGGCCTGATCGATGTGGCTGATATGCGTTTCTTGCGCGCGCCGCTGCCCAATCATCTGGTCAGACGCAACCTGCAGCACTTCGCCCACTATATTGCTCGGGAGAAGCTGAACGAGAGCTTTCCAATGCAAGCATTGGAGCGAGCCTTACTACCTGCATGACAGTAATTCCCGGGCTGTTTCACTAAAGCTCCGCCAGGCCTTGTCAGGTGCGAGCGCCTGATATTGCTCAGCCGCGATCGCCTCAGGGGAAGTACTGAACGCCCGCACGATGGCGTCGCTCCAGGCGCTCACGTCGTCTACGGGGGCATACCATCCGGTCTCTGCCAACTGTTCCTGGAACACTGCCAGTTCGCTGGTCAGCACCGGAACACCCGCCATCACCGCTTCCTGCAGAATCAACCCCAAACCTTCGTCCAGTGAAGGAATCGCTACCCAGTCGAATGCGCTGTAAAGCCTGGCAGCATCATGAAAGTGCCCAGGCAATGAAACCTTGTCCGTCAACCCGAGATGATTAATCCGCGCCTCAAGTGCTGCCCGTGCGTGCCCCTCACCGATTATCACCAACCGCAAGTCGGACCGGCGCAACAACGCTTGAGCAAATGCCTCTAGCAAACAGGCAAAGCCCTTATCATCCACCAAGCGTCCAACCGCACCGAGTACCGGCGAAGTATTGGTGGGCAGGCCCAATCGTTTACGTGCCTGCTCACGAGGTAAAATGCCGGCCCGGAAGGTGACGGGATCAAACGCGCTACGCAACGCGATCACCGGAATCTGAAGCTCATCCTGGAGTGACGAGGCTAACGTTTGCGAAACGGCAGCCAGCGTCAGCTGCGAAGAAGGGGACTGCTGAAACAGTTCCCGATCAGTTTTGTGAAGTCGTGTAGCGCCATGAACGATGACTACCGCGCGCATCTGGGGCAGTTTTTTGAGAATCGGCAATAGCGTACGCGCCACACCCAATCCGTCGAGCAGCAACACATGCGCCTGACTTTCCTCAAGAGCCTTTTGGAAGCGTGCCTGCATCCAGGGTTTAACCAACCTCCATAAGTGCCTGCCCTTCAATTGAGCGGAAGACAGATTCCACTCGCGAGTCTCTCCAACATCGACCACGCATCCGGCAGCACTACCCTGCAATAGCCAGGTCTTGATCGGCGTTCCAGGTTCAACTTGAGAAAGTATTTGCTTATGGACCTTGTGAACCGAGGCAAACGGGGAGCCGCCCGCCCACATGACGTTTAAGATACTCATTGAGCAAGAAGCCCTCTTGCGTATCTCAGAGTGTCAGCTGCGGCGCACTTAATTGATGAACCAGCCAATACAGACTCCAAGCAAGAGGACCAAGGCGAGCTTTATTTGTTCGCGACGACTGCGGCGTGCCTTACGCTGGCGTTCAGCAGGCGTTTCTACGTGAAGACCAAAGCCGGTATGTAAAACAGCATCCCCCTCAAGCGTTACAGCCGTTAGATTCAGCTCTGCATAACGCTGCGACAGAGCCTTCTCCCCGCCGTATCCGGTAAACGGGGCACAGATCCGATACTCTTTGAGGCGGCGCAATCCTGGGTTGAGCGAAAAGCTCTGCCATTCCGGTTTGTCGGAGAGCAACGGATAGCACGGCACGCCACCGACCACCTCACGCGCTCCCAAGCTGATGTAAGGGCTGTGAACATGTAAATCATAGACGTAGTTGCGTAGCCAGACCTGAAGGATCTGGGGGCGCAATTCAAGAATGGTTCTGGAGTCCTCGACAAAGCCGGGACGATAGAACTCCCAATCATCTTCACAATGAAAGATAAAGGGTGTCTTGACCTGCTCATAGGCGAGATCGATCGACGCAAGCTGACCCAGCTTCGGGCGATTGACGAAGAACGTACAGTGATCCTTCCAATGGGCAGGAATCGCTGCGCGCACGCCGTCATCACCCGAGTCTTCAGTGATGAAGACCTCGCGAATAGGGGCTGTGTTAAACCGATCGAAACTCTCAAGGGTGTGCTTGAGCAGATCCAGACGGCCACAACTGGTCACCACCAGGGTGATGTCACTCTCTTGACAAAATTGCACTTGATTCTCGTTTGTTCAAAAGTGCCGCTACTATCATGGGTGAGAAAATCACTGTCAAACACCTAGCTTCAAACGCAGACGCTCGACCAGGCTCAATGCCGCGCGGGGACGCAATGCAGGCCGAAGTTCCTCGACGATGCGCTGACCAATACGTGCGAAGCTATATTCGGACATCGCCAGTGTTTGCCCGTTTCGAGCAATAGACGTCGCCCGCTCAGGATCAGCGCGAAGGATGGCGAGCTTCTCTTGCAGTTGCGCAATGGTTTGATAGAAGACCACGTTGTGCATGTCTTGCAAACCCAAGGCGCGATTCTCGGCATCGCCCTGATCAAAAGCCAGTAACACACAGCCACAGGCCATGGCTTCGAAGTTCTTGATCATGTATTCGCCCATACCGACATCCGCACTGACGAAGAAGCGGATACGGTTGAGTGTGTCGCAGTACTCTTCACCGGACTGGGTGCGGGTCACCACCAAGGGTTCGACGCGCCCCAACTCATCGAGCAACGCTTTGCGACCGCTGTAGGCAACGCTATTGATACTGCCGACAAACGCCAGCTCGATATCGCGTTCACGTCCCTGGTCCTGTAACTGCGTCTGGTCGTAACCCTTGGGTACGAACACCGCGTCGAAACCCTCCTCGCGCAAACGCTCGGTGACCATGAAACCCGAACTGATGACCCGTGCCCACGGCAAGCGACGGTAATGCGCGCTGAACTTGCCGGTGTACTTGCAGGGGATGTAGTTCTGGTAGGCATCGTGTTCGAGAATCACCAGATTGGGGATCGTGCGGATAAACCCGGCCTGACGAACTTCCTGTTTGAAACGTAGGAAGAATACGATCCGGTCGTAATGCGAGACATCCACTTCACGCCGGAAGTAGCCGCGCAAATTGCGCTGTTCATCACTGCTCAGCCAGCGCAGGTCGCACTCGCAATGAGCGGCCACTCCTTCGTATAAGCGATCCAGAATGGCTCGCTGTTCTTTCTGCACCAGAAATAGAACTTTCATCTTCTTCCTTGCAGCGCTGAGCAGCCCGACAAAAACCTGAAATTACCTCTCTGCCCGAGCAGAAAGGCTTCATGCGACAGCCATTTACAAACGCCAGAACAGCTCGTGCCGACGCACAGCTTTGCGGAAAAATTCGTTTTCACCGTAGGGCGAACCCGAGCGCCCCGCCAACAGACGCTGCAACCCGCGACGCAATCGACGCTTGAACGGCGCCCGTGGCTGCAAGTCATGCATCATCCCCAATGCCATGGCCTTGTTGCGTTGCTGGTCCAGAGAAAGCTCCAGACAGTACGGCTGCAGCAACTGCATCGAGTCGAACACCGGAGGCAATGCAATACCCGCCCCTGAATCGCCCATTGGCCAACGATCATTGTCATGCAGGTGATTGGCGTAGCCGAGCAATGTCGTCGGCTGCCACTCAAGCCCCTTCAAGGCTTGCAGCACAGCTTGCTGCGCACAGAGGTGATCAGGATGCGGATCCAGCGACGGATGCGGCAGCACTATCACTTCGGGGCGCGCCTTAAGCAACAGTGCACGCAAGTCCGCCAGCAGATTGTTCCAGGTCGGCAAGCCGTCGTTGTCCGCTGGCAAGGGAAACGGATTCAATTGGCGGAACAGACGAATATCCGATAGATCGGCTTCGCGAGACGAAACCGGCTGATCCGGCGCCGCCTGCATCGCTGGCAGCTGCAAACAGAAATACCCCAACTGCACGCAATGCGCCTCAGGCACACCAGCCCAGCGCGGTACGGCGATGCTGTCCCAAGCGCGCAGACGTCCCTTGATCCGCGCAGCGTCAGCCCGGTTCATGCCCATCTGCTGATAGTGTTCGGCTTCGATTTCACCGGCGGTCAGCGTGACGATCCAGGCTTCATCGGCCTGGCTGTACAAACCGAAGGCGGCCAACTCGGCGTCATCGGCGTGCGGCGCGATGACCATCACCCGCTGACGGCGATAATCGGGCTGCTGAAATGCCCACAGCGTCGGCTCACCGAACGGCCTGCAGAAGCGTCCATGCAGGCGCAACTCGCCGCTCGCCAACGGAGTAGCCAGGCCACTGAGGTTGAGGTAACGCAGACCATTCACGCCGCGCTCGAATGTCTGACGATCCGGGTTTTCGCCACCCTGCAATTCAACCGAGGGATCAAAAAAGCGCCCCAGCCAATTGCTTTTTACCTGCAACGCCAGAATCAGGGTTTCGTCGCCAATCAGATTGACTGCCCGATCCAACAGCAAACGACCACCTTCCAGACGAACCCCGGACTGCTTGGCTTCTGGCGCAAATGTGTAGTGATAGTCGTCTTGGGACGAATAGAAGAAATGGTCAGCGAACCACGCTTCGTGGGCTACCCAGCCCAGCACGCCGAGCAGCAACGGCAGCCACCAGGCCACCAGCACGCCGACGGCGATCAGCAGCAGCAAACCGATTAACAGCCCCATACGCTTGTTGCGCCGATGGCGCTTGAGCAATTGTTGTTTGCGGTTCACCACCTGGCTCATACCGTGAACACCGGCACAGGGTTACACCAACGATCCTTATATTCACGGTCTGCGCGGCCGAACGAAAAACGCAGCGGCTTGCCAATGGCTCGCGCCTCTTCCCAGGCACTTTGAGTGTTAAGAAAGCTCAACACGCTACCGGGGCTGAACTCACGCGTCTCGGGATCGACACCGCCGTTGATGTACTCAATGCTGATCCAGTCCGGCGCCTCGACGCGGTAGACCAACTGAATCGCGATCGGCGCATCGTTGAGAAAAATCACCGAGCCGATCATCAACTCGCGCAACAACTCGACAACCTCAGCCATACGCTCAGCCCCCGTTGCCGGGAAACCCCAGCGGCGCTGAAACAGATCGCAGTAGATGGCCGCCAGCTCGCTGCTTGTGAACTCGCTGATCGGCCGCACCACACCGCCCGCCTCTTCCAGCAAACGCAATTCGCGGCGCTGGTTGTAGCGAAATTTCTTCGACAACTCTTCAGGCGTGCGGGCCATGGCCAACTGCTCGGTTTGCAGCTTAAGGGTGCTGAAACGTCCTTCGTTCAAGGCCGAGAGATAGCGACCGCGATGGCGCAACGGAACTTGCGCATCGGCGGCGGCTGGCAGAATCAGTTCGGCATTGCCGAGGTCGAACAGGCCTTTCTTGCCGCGGCGTTTGAGCACGTCCTTGGACAGCGCCAGATCGCCCCCCCAGGTTGGGATGGCGGCTTTGAGTTCGCCGTTTTGCTCCCAGGCCAGATAACGCACCGGGATCTGTGCCAGATGTGCCAGACGCTCTACGACCAGCGGATGGGTCGCGACGCTACCGCCAAAACGCTGCCAGGCATCGGCATACGTCGATGCGTCCACAGCTGTCCAGCCGCGCTCGCGCCAGCCTTGAAATCGGTTGAGCATCAGACCCTCGCGGTCAGGTTGATGACTTGTGGCAAGTGCCAGAACGCATCACGCACCGCGCGGTCCGAGAAGCGCTCGCGCAAGCGGTCGAGCATCAGCTCGGCACACTGATGACGTTGCTGCTCGTCCATCGCGGCCAGATGCTGCAACCCTTGAGCCATATGCTCGGCATCACCTTGCGGGAACAGAATGCCAACGCCTTCGACCACTTCCTTTGCACCACCGCAAGCAGTAGCCAGCAACGGCACGCCAGCGGCCATAGCCTCTAGCAGCACCATGCCGAACGGTTCGTTATCTGAGCTCAGGGCAAACACATCGAAGGCACGGAAAAAGCGTCGCGCTTCTGGTACCTGACCGAGAAACAGCACACGGTCGGCGACGCCGAGTTCGCGGGCCTGCTCCTTGAGGTCCTGCTCCAGACGTCCCGTGCCCAGGATCGCCAGTTGGCTGTTCACCGGCAAACCAGGTAACGCCGCAGCAAAACCCTGCAACAGCGTGGCCTGATCCTTGTCCGGATGCAGGCGGCCGACGTTGCCGACAATCCAGGCATTCGACGACAGGCCCAGGGTTTCCCGAGCCTCGGCGGCCGACACCTGGCTGGCCTGCAAAGTCTGGACATTGATGCGGTTGTAAAGTGTCTGAATGCGCGTGCCCGGCCAGTTGGGCAGGCAACGACGCATATCGTCGCGCACGGCATCGGAGACCCCGAGCAGGCTCAGGCGCTTGCGAAAAATATGCGCGAACAGTTTGCGCGTGCGCCGCTGGTAATCACCAAAAGCGTGATGCACGCCGATTACCGGCAAACCGGTGGCCAGCAAAGCGATATAGATCGGTTTGAAACGGTGAGCGATACAGAAACTGAAGTTGCGCGATGCAGCGATTTTGCGCAGGTCGCCAATCGCGCCCAGCTTCAGGCCACGAATGGCCTTTGAGCTGTACTCCAGAAACAGTACTTCGTCAGAGGCACAACCCGCGGCGACGTCGGCATCGGCAACCCCGGTCAAAAACACCGTGGTTACCCGGTAGCCGGTCCCCGCGAACAGGCTGGCGTATTGCCGGGCGCAGTCCAGGAACGGCCCGTCATAGCCGTGACAGAACTGCAGTACATGGCGCTCAGCCGAGCGTGTCATAAGCGTCCACGCCATCCTTGACCACAAGGATGTCTTCCATGATCAGGTACTGCAGGTCGGAACCGAAGAACATGTTCAGGGCGTCGGTCGGCGAGCAGATCATCGGCTCGCCACGGCGGTTCAGCGAGGTGTTCAGCGACACGCCGTTACCGGTCAGCACTTCCAGCTCTTTCATCATGTCATAGTAGCGCGGGTTGTATTCGCGCTTGAGCACCTGGGCGCGGGACGTACCGTCTTCGTGGACAACTTCCGGCACACGGGTTTTCCACTCTTCAGACACTTCAAAGGTGAAGGTCATGAACGGCGCCGGGTGATCGATCTTGATCATCTGCGGTGCAACGGTGTCGAGCATCGACGGGCAGAAAGGCCTCCAGCGCTCGCGGAACTTGATCTGATGGTTGATGCGATCGGCCACGCCAGTGGCGCTCGGGCAACCAATGATCGAACGACCGCCCAACGCACGCGGACCGAACTCCATACGGCCCTGGAACCAGGCCACAGGGTTGCCGTCGACCATGATTTTGGCGATGCGCTGCGGGGTGTTGTCGATCTGACGCCAGGTCGGCTTGCTCGGGTGACGGGCACACGCGGCAATCACGTCTTCGTTGCTGTAGGACGGGCCGAGATAGACGTGTTCCATCTTCTCTACCGGTACGCCACGGGCGTGGGAAACGTAGGCCGCCGCGCCAACCGCAGTACCGGCATCGCCGGACGCTGGCTGCACGAACAGCTCTTTGATGTCGTCGCGAGCGATGATCTTCTGGTTCAGTTTGACGTTCAGCGCACAGCCGCCGGCGAAGGCCAGCTTGCCGGTCTCCTTGAGGACGTCGCCCAGGTAGTGGTCGATCATCTGCAACGCCAGTTTTTCGAACAGCGCTTGCATGCTCGCAGCGTAGTGAATGTACGGTTCGTCGGCGATATCGCCTTCACGTTTCGGGCCCAGCCACTCGATCAGCTTCGGCGAGAAGTAAAAGCCTTTGCCCTTCTCTTTATAGCGGCGCAGGCCAATGACGTTGGCGTAATCGGTGTTGATCACCAGTTCGCCATTCTCAAAACTGGCCAGACGCGAGAAATCGTATTTGCTGGCGTCGCCGTACGGCGCCATGCCCATGACCTTGAATTCACCGTCGAGCATCTCGAAACCGAGGAACTCGGTTATCGCGCCGTACAGGCCGCCAAGGGAATCCGGGTCGAAAAATTCTTTGATCTTGTGGATCTTGCCGTTTTCGCCATAACCGAAGAAGGTCGTGGCGTACTCACCCTTGCCGTCGATCCCGAGAATTGCGGTTTTCTCTTTGAAGCCGGAGCAGTGGTAAGCGCTGGAGGCGTGAGCCAGGTGATGCTCGACCGGCTCGATCTTGATTTTCTTCGGATCGAAGCCCAGTTGTTCGAGGCACCAGACGATCTTGTTGCGATAGCGCTTGTAACGGCGGTTGCCCATCAAAATCGCATCAAGGGCGCGGTCCGGCGCGTACCAGTAACGCTTGGCGTAGTGCCAGCGGGCCTTGCCGAACAGGCTGATCGGAGCGAATGGAATCGCCACCACATCAACGTCCGAAGGTTTGATACCGGCCTGCTCCAGGCAGAACTTCGCCGATTCGTAGGGCATGCGGTTCTTTGCATGTTTATCGCGTACGAAGCGCTCTTCTTCAGCCGCTGCAACCAACTTGCCGTCGATGTACAGGGCTGCGGAAGGATCATGGCTAAGGGCGCCGGACAGGCCAAGAATCGTCAATGCCACAGGGGTCTAGCCTCTATTAGTCTGCATACAGGCGGCGGGCGCCTGAGAAAAATGTGTCCTCGCAAAGCGGCGAGAAACAGCTAAAGGGCGGGATTATAGCGTAAAGATGGCGGGAATGACCCTGCGGTTATCAGGCCCCTGAAGATGACCTTGGGCGACAGCGTTTCGCCTTTGCTCATCCGCGACCTGTTCTCCAGTAAATTCTGATATTGCCCTCTGTACTCTGCCGATAAATCGTATACGGCAAGAAAACCGTGTCGAAGACACCCGACAGGGTCAAATCCAACAACATGAACGGCGCAAGGATGCCTGTGGGATCCGGTGGCGCATTCAATACACAAAAATCATAAGCCAGACCGCTGTAGATACGAGGAATGGACTGACAGTAGGTTTTTTGCTTCCTGAGATCCCGGGCCGCCTGCGCATCATCTTGCAACACCGTTTTGACGGTCCCACAGCCAGTCAAAGCCAGTGAGAAAACGCCAAGTAAAACAGCCATTTTATTAGTCAATAACCTGCCCTCCGAGAACATCAGGCAAGCTAGCACCACGGCTGTTTACGCTACAGTTCACGACCTCTCCAGATTACGTAGGAAACTTCACAACAATTTGTCGCCCATGACATACAAAAGCCCGCACAAGGCGGGCTTCTGAACTCAGGTGTCCATTGAGGCGCTCCCATGCGGGAGCGTGAGAACCTTCAATCAACCGTCTTGGGTAACCGCTGATCAATCACTTGATACAGCGCGCTGTTCTCGGGCCAGTTGCGCATGAACCGTGCACGGTCACGAGCGTAGGCCGGGGCGAAGCTGCTGGCTGAGTGATGCTGACACATCGAATCCAGATCGATCAGCGCCCAACGGTCGTGGTGCCAGAACAGGTTATGCCCCTTGAAGTCACCATGACTGATGCGTTCGCCAATCAGTTCGGCGAACAAGTAATCCAGAGCTTGCAACTCCAGCTCCGGCGCTTCGCCGCTCTCAACGAACGGCGCAAACCGCTCGACAATGTCCGGCCCGGGCAAGTATTCGGTGATCAGATAGGCACGACTGCGCAGCCAGAAAAAACGCCGCTCCAGCAGCGCAAGCGGCTTGGGCGTGGCAATCCCGAGGAACGCCAGGCGATTTCCTTCGCGCCATGAATGCCAGGCCCGGCTTGGGCGCCAAAAGCGCTTGAACCAATGGGCGAAGCCTTTGATGTTGTAGCGCTTGATCACCAGCGAACGACCCGCCACTTCAACCCGTCCGACGCTCGCGGCGCCGCCGGTTTTGTACAGGTGGCCCTGGTCGAGCAAGGCATCGGCCTGATCCAGTATCGGCAGCATCGCCGGCTCTTCCTCGCGACGAATCGCCCGCAAGGCGAACGCACCACGCTGCACGCTGAACAGCGTGCAATCACGGCCAACCTTGTTGAGGAAGTCTTTCAAACGCCAGCTACGCACTTTGTTCACCTGCTTTTGCAGGGATTCGAGTGGCAAGGCGTGCTCGCCATTGCTCAACAGGTAATGCACCAGCAATTCTTCGGTAAACGGCTCGAAAACCTTTGGCAGTTGCGCAAAGAAGACGCCGAGGTTTTCCAGGACTTTTTGCCGAGACAACGGCTTACCCGCTTGTTCGACGCAGATCCCAGCGCCATCGATCAAATGCAGCTGACCTTGGTGACGCAGCAGGTTGTCCAGATGCAGGTCTTCCTGCCATAGGCCTTTGCTGTGCAGCTGACCAACAGCCGCCAATGCCTCAGCCAGAACTGCTTGTTGCTCGTCAGCCAACACCGGGAGCGCTTCGACGCGTTTCCAGGCATCACCCAGACTTTCAGCGCCTTCGAGATAATCAAACAGCAACCAGCCGCCTTCGCCTTCCTTCAAGCCATCGGCCAATAGCAGTGGCGTGGTCATGCCTTGGGCGGCGAGCAAACGCACGCCGTCCAGCTCACGCTGAAAATGCCGTGCTGCTTTGCTGCCCACCAACAACTTGGCCAACACCGTGCGCCCGCGCCAAACCCCTGCGCCGACATAACGCTGCCCCGGCAACACCCGCAGCAAACTGAGTAATTGCAATTGGGCCGGACCCGCTGCATCCGCCAACTCCAGGCTCAGCGGCAGGTTTGGCGTGCGGCCCGCATTCTTCAACTCAGACAAACGCATCAGTGGGTCTCCTTGTGACTGCTACGCGCGGTCAGACGCCGAACCCAGGCATCAACCATAGGACTACTCAAAGGCTGATCCAGATAAGTGGCGAGCAAGCGCCATTTTCCAACCCGCCATCAGAGCGCGTCTCCGTACCGCTGTTTACGCTCGTAAAGCTTGCCGGCCTTGCCTTCCAGTCGCGCGAGCAATGGCGCTTCGTCCTGCAGGATCTGCCGCAACGGCTGCTGAAAGTAGCCCTTGAGAAAGCGCAGCTTGTCGCGATGGGTAAGACCGATGTCCAGTGCCGAGAAATACAAGGCCGCCAAATCCTTGTTGCGCCAGCGCCTGGTGATCGCCGGGCGAGTCTGGGCGCGGTGCAGGTCAATCACCGAGAGTTTCAAATCGTCGGCAGTCACCGGCTTATCGGTGTGCAGCAGGAAATGGCAGATATAGCAGTCGCGGTGGTTGACCCCGGCGCGGTGCATCATGCCGGTCATGCGTGCCACTTCAGCGATCAGCGCGCGTTTGAGTCTGGGCTCTGGCGGCTGCTTGACCCAATCGATGCTGAAGTCTTCGAGGCTGATGGTCGGCGCCAGCTCTTCGGTGACGATGAACGAATGCTGATCCGCCGGGTTACTGCCGCGTTCGCCATAGGCGACGGCGGTCATGGTGGGCACGCCGGCTTCGTGTAGACGCTCCAGCGCCCGCCATTCCTGACCGGCACCGAGCACCGGCAGTTTGGCGGTGAGCAAATTCTTGAAGATTTCGCCCCAACCGATACCACGGTGGATCTTCACAAAATAGCCGCGGCCGGCGACTTCCGTACGCAAAGTACGACGCGCTTCCAGCTCACGGTAAACCTGACCGCTCAACCCCTCGACGTCGGCGAACGCATCGCGCCCGGCCCACAGGGTCTTGAACGGTTCGGCAAGAATCAACTTCATCAGTGTTGCTCCGCCAGAATCACATCCGCAGCGTGTTGCGGCATGCTATAGAGGTCCGCCGTCTCGGCGAAGGCCAGGCCATTACGGCTCCAGGCCGTGCGTGCGGCATCATCGGCCAACATGGTGCTCAGGTATTGAGTGAGCTGTGCCTGTTCGAATGGCTCGTCCAGCACCAGACCGCTATTGGACTCGGCGATGTAATGGGCGTAGCCGCATACCGCGCTGACCAGCACCGGCAAGCCGGCGACCAGAGCTTCAAGCAAGACCGTACCGGTATTTTCGTTGTAAGCCGGGTGGATCAACAGATCGGCGCCCAGCAGGAACCGCGGAATATCGCTGCGACCCTTGAGGAACTGCACCTGATCACCCAGCCCGAGTGTCGCGCTCTGCAATTGGAATACTTTGGGGTCGTCCTGGCCGATTACAAATAGCCGGGTGCGTTTCTTCAATTCAGCAGGCAGTGCCGCCAGCGCCTTGAGGCTGCGATCGACGCCTTTGGTCTTGAAGCCGGAACCGATCTGCACCAGCAGCAGATCATCATCGGCCAGTTTGAATTCCCGACGGAATTGGGCCCGAATCTCAGCCGCATTGGCCGGTGCGCGACGGTCCTGAGCGATGCCCGGTGGCAGCAGGTGGAAGCGCTGCAATGGGGTGTCGTAGTGCTTGATGAACAGCGGCTGCTGGACTTCGGAAATCATCAGGATTTCGGTTTTGGCGTCTCTGGCGAACACCGCGCGCTCGTACTCGGCGAAGTGCCGGTAGCGACCCCAGCGGCGATAGAGCGAGTTGCGCAGGTTCTGAGCCTTATCCTCAAAACAGCCGTCGGCGGCGTAGTACACGTCCAGTCCCGGCATCTTGTTGAAACCGATCAAGCGGTCAACCGGACGCTTCGCCAGATCGGCCTCCATCCAGGCGCTGAGTTTCTCGTTGCGCCGATGGTTGAAAATCGCTTTGACCGGCGCCACCAGCACTTCGAAACCCGGCGGAATATCGCCTTCCCAGATCAGCGTGTAGACGCGAATCTGATGTCCGCGTTGCTGGCATTCCAAGGCAATACGCATGAAATCGCGCTGCAAACCACCAAACGGGAAATATTTATAAAGGACAAAAGCCAGTTGCATCAGCGCAGCTCCTCAGCCAGTAACAACGTGCTTAATCGGCTTGCGACACGCTCGGGATTCAAGCGAGTGAAGCACAATGGCCACTCGCGCTTCAGATCGAACCGGCGCTGGTCTTCAGCCGTCGGTTGATAGGTGCATTTCTTTTGCAGGCAAGGCGCGCAGCTTGGGAAGTCGCTCGCCAGATGGATCTGGCTCTTGCCGTAAGCGCCGGTCAGCCCCGGATTGGTCGGACCGAACAGCGACAGGGTCGGCACATCCAGCGCCGCCGCCAGGTGCCCGAGGCCAGTGTCCACCGCGACACAGGCCTGAGCGCCGGCCAGAACCTTGGCCACGCCGGCCAGATTCAGCTTGGGCAGCACTTGAGCGTTACTCAGACCACTGGCAATACGTTCAGCCCGGGCCTTCTCGGCCGGATTGCCCCACGGCAGTTTCACCTCGACGCCCAACTGGCTCATGCGCTCAGTGAGCTCGCGCCAATAAGCTTCGGGCCAATGCTTGGTGTCCCACGTGGTGCCGTGCAGGAACAGCACAAACGGATTTTTGCGCGGCAGCTCAACCAGTTTCTCGACACTAAGGCCGTAGTCGCCGAGGCCTTTGGGCAGGTCATAGCCCAGCGCCACCGCGAACAACTGACGCACGCGTTCTACAGCGTGCTGCCCACGGGCCACCGCCAGACGACGCGAATAAAAACGCGCAGCCAAGGGTTCGCGGGCCGACTGCTTATCCAGCCCGGCCACCGGTGCCTGGACGTAACGGGTCAGCCAGGCGCTTTTCAGCAAGCCTTGAGCATCGATCACCAGGTCATATTTAGTCGCGCGAATGCTTTGTTTGAAACGCCGCCATTCGCCACTTTTGAGGGTATGCCAGATGTTCTGGCGCCAGCGACGGATCGCCACCGGAATCACTTTGCCAACAGCCGGGTGCCAGGTTGGAATCTCGGCAAAGCCTTCTTCCACCACCCAGTCAAATTTGATCCCGGGGATCGCCCGCGCCGCGTCGGTCAATGCCGGCAGCGCGTGAATCACATCACCCAGGGAGGACGTCTTGATCAACAATACCCGCAACTTACTGAACCTCGACCACAGAGCCCTGCAACCGCTGCAAGGCATCGACCACCGATTGCGGCAGGAGCTGGCGCAAGCAGTTGTAATGGCCGAAACGGCAGGTGCGATCAAAACACGGGCTGCACTCGATACCCAACCGGACAATCTCGACCTTCTCGGCCAACGGCGGGGTGAAACCTGGCGACGTCGAACCGTAGACCGCCACCAGCGGCCGGTTCAACGCAGCCGCCACGTGCATCAGGCCTGAATCGTTGGACACCACCGCATCCGCGCACGACAGCAAGTCGATGGCCTCGGCCAGCGAGGTGCCTCCACTGAGGTTCACCGATTCTTCACGCAGACCGGGAATCAGCCGCGCGCGAATGTCTTCGCCGACGGCATGATCGTTTTTCGAACCGAACAGCCAGACTTGCCAACCCTCGCGAATTTTCGCCTCGGCGACTTTGGCGTAATGCTCGGACGGCCAGCGCTTGGACTCACCGAACTCGGCACCCGGGCACAGCGCCAGCACCGGACGGTCCAACTCCAGGCCGAACTTGGCCAAGGTAGCGTCGCGAGTGGCGTGGTCGATTTGCAGAGACGGCCGCGGATACGGCGTGGGCAACTCGGCACCCGACTCATAGGCCAGCGCCATGAAGCGTTCGATCATCAGCGGGTAACGTTCTTTATCAAGCGTGCGCACATCGTTGAGCAGGCCATAGCGAAACTCGCCACGCCAACCCGTGCGTTTAGGAATACTGGCAAAAAACGGCACCAGCGCCGATTTCAGCGAGTTGGGCAGCAAAATCGCCTGGTCGTACTGACCGGCCAACGATTTTCCGATGCGCCGGCGGGTTGCCAGTTCGAGCACGCCATGACCGAGCGGAAAGCTCAAGGCCTGCCGCACTTCGGGCATGCGCTCAAGGATCGGCCGACTCCATTCGGGAGCCAGCACGTCGATCTCACACTGCGGATGGCGCTGTTTCAGACACTGGAACAGTGTCTGCGCCATCACCATGTCACCGACCCAGCTGGGCCCAACGATCAGAATTTTCATAGTTATCCACAAACGAGCGGGGAGGCATGACCAGTCGACCTGGTTGCCTCCCCGTCTTATTTATCCAGGCTATATGTGACCAGTGTACGCCACTCGGCATGGGCGGACAGACCGGTTCTAGCTCAACCCCAGCTCGGCCCAAATCCGCAACACTTCCCGCCGTTCGGCCTCGAACTGATCACCGCCGATTATCCCGGCCTCATTCTGCAAGGCTTGACGGTGAGCGGCCGCCCGGTAGGCCTTATAGGCTTCGCGTAACAGACTGGCATCGGTAGCGGGCATCAGCCCGACCTCCTCCAACCCTTCGAGAATGCGGATATTGTCGGTATAGCGCAGCAACGACGGGTGCTCTTCGGACCACGCCAGGGCCGCGTATTGCACCATAAATTCAATATCGACGATACCTCCGGCGTCCTGCTTGAGATCGAACGGCGCCGTGGCTTCGAAGGCATTTGCCGCGGTTCCGGCAGCCGTCGCTTTACTCCCAAGGTTGTCGCGCATCTTGGCGCGCATCTCGCTGACTTCCAGACGCAACGTGGGCAGATCCCGCTCACGCCCCAGCACCTGCGCCCGGACGTTCTCGAACGCCGCCCCGACATGCTTACAACCGACCAATACCCGCGCCCGCACCAGCGCCTGATGCTCCCAGGTCCAGGCTTCATTCTGCTGATAACGCTCGAAAGCGCCGAGCGAACTGACCAACAACCCCGATGCTCCGGACGGTCGCAGGCGCATATCCACCTCATATAACTGACCCGAGTTGGTCTGAGTGGTCAGCAAATGGATGATTCGCTGGCCCAGTCGGGTGAAAAACTGCGCGCCATCGATGGGTTTGGCGCCATCGGTTTCCGCCTGTGGATCGCCATCGTGGATAAATACCAGGTCCAGGTCGGAACCATGCCCGAGCTCCAGGCCACCGACTTTCCCATAACCGACAATGATGAAGCCCGGATCGCACAAGGTGCCATCCGCGCGCTGCGGCGAACCGTATTTACTCACCGTCTGACGCCAGGCCAGCGCCAGTACTTGCTCCAGAATCGCTTCGGCCAGCCAGGTCAGGTAATCGCTGACTTTCATCAGCGGCAAGCTGCCGGAGATTTCCGACGCAGCTACCCGCAGGCGGTGGGCCAGTTTGAAGTGACGCAAGGCTTCCATCTGTTGTTCGAGGTCATCCTCAGGGATTCGCGTCAGCCGCTCGCGCAGTTCGGCGGCCAGTTCCGGCGCCAGCGGCGGTTTGAACAAACGACCTTCATTGAGCAATTCGTCGAGCAACAGCGGGAAGCGGGTGATTTGTTCAGCGATCCAGGGGCTTGCCGCGCACAAGGTCAGCAGTCGGCGCAGGGCTCCCGGGTTTTCCGTGAGCAGCACCAGATAAGCGGAACGTCGCGCTACCGCCTCAACCAGCGGCAATACCCGCTCCAGCACCAGATCTGGATTGGCATGCTCAACGGACTGGGCCAGCAAGCGCGGAATAAACGCATCGAGCCGCTCACGACCGAGGCGCTGCATAGCGCGCAATTGCGGGCTACCACGCAGGCCGGCCAAAGTTTTCAAGGCTTTCGGTGCATCGACGAAACCGCCTTCCTCTAATTGTCGGCAAGCGGCCTCTTCGTCCTGGGACTCTTCCCACAACGGTAGCCATTCACCGCCAACCACCACTTCGCTTTCGTCGCCCTCTTCTTCATCAGGGTCAGCAATCACCTGACGGAAGTGCCAATCCACCCGTCCACGCCAATACATAAGTTGTTCATGGAACGCCGTCCAGTTGGCAAAGCCGAGCATGAAGGCGATTCGCGCCTGATCCCGCTCACCGTCCGGGAGCATTTGCGTCTGCCGGTCAGCAATCGCCTGGATCGCATGCTCGGTGTAACGCAGGAACTCATAACCTTCGCGTAACTCGCTGATGACCGCGGGCGGCAGATAACCCTGCCCTTCCAGAGTGCTCAGTACTTTTAATAGCGGGCGCTGCTGCAGGCTCAGGTCGCGGCCACCGTGAATCAGCTGGAATGCCTGGGCAATAAATTCGACTTCGCGGATCCCGCCGGAACCGAGCTTGATGTTCTCGGCCATGCCTTTGCGCCGGACTTCCTGCTGGATCAGCTGCTTCATGGTGCGCAGCGCTTCGATCGCGGAAAAATCCAGGTAACGCCGATAAACGAATGGCCGCAGCATATCGAGCAATTGCGCGCCAGCGACCTGATCCCCAGCCACCACCCGCGACTTGATCATCGCGTAGCGTTCCCAGTCGCGGCCCTGGTCCTGGTAATACTGTTCCAGCGCGTTGAAGCTCAGCACCAGAGCGCCAGACGAACCATACGGACGCAGGCGCATGTCGACACGGAACACGAAGCCATCGACGGTCATTGGGTCCAGCGCCTTGATCAGCCGCTGACCCAGACGAATGAAAAACTCCTGATTATCCAGCGCACGCTTCACCCCAACGGTCTCGCCACCTTCGGGGTAGGCAAAGATCAAATCGATGTCAGAAGACAGGTTGAGCTCCACGGCACCGAGCTTGCCCATGCCGAGGATGACCATCTGCTGCGGCTCGCCACTGCGCCGACCGGTCGGCGTGCCGAACTGCTGGCAATGGCGCAGATACAGCCACTGATAGGCCTGGTCGATGCTGGCGTCAGCCATGTCCGACAGATCGCGGCAGGTTTGCACCAGATCCGCCTGGCGGTTCAGGTCGCGCCAGATGATCCGAACCTGATGCCGGGCGCGCTGACGACGCAGGGCACGCCCCAGCTCATCCTCACTCTGCGCCAGTTGCACGGCCGCAGCGATCTGGCCGCACAACTCGCCAGGGGCAAAGTTGCGGTCCAGCTCGCCGGACTGCACCAGCTCGAGCAACATCAAAGGGTCACGCACGCTCTGCTCAATGACGAAGTCGCTGGACGCAACGACGCGAGCGAATGCCGCCCAACGCTCAGGCGACCACGTGGACAAACCATGATCATCATCCAGAGCGGCAACTGCGGTACGTAACGACTGCTCGGCGCGATTGACCAATGGCAGAAGAATGGCCGGCAGTTCGGCCAGCGTTGGCAGGCTCATGGTCTATCCTTGATCGGCGTATGGGAGGCGGCCTGTAGTGAACGTAAGAAACACGCTACCTGAAGGACTGTCGAACAAAAGTTAGAAATAGCTAAAAAAACAATTTTCTTGGCAGTAAACATCAAACCCCTACCTTTTTTTGTTCGATAAAGACCAACAATAACGATTATTCTCACCCACCAGAAGGAGCGTATTGGTCGCTATTCTGTAGTTTTACTACTGGTATATACATTCGAAAGGCTGAAATGCCCGATGATTTGTAGTAAAACTACACGCCGCCGGAACAACCTCTGGCAATCCAAGAATTTATATCGTCTGCCCACAAGGCCAGTCGCTAACTCAGGCAACCGATTCTGGAAGCCTTTCCGCCCTGGAGCAAGCCATGCAAGACCTCGATCCCGTCGAAACCCAGGAATGGCTGGACGCCCTGGAATCGGTTCTCGACAAAGAAGGCGAAGACCGTGCTCACTATCTGATGACCCGTATGGGCGAACTCGCTACCCGCAGCGGTTCGCAACTGCCCTACGCCATCACCACGCCGTACCGCAACACGATCCCTGTTACCCACGAAGCACGCATGCCTGGCGACCTGTTCATGGAACGCCGCATTCGCTCGTTGGTACGCTGGAACGCGATGGCCATGGTGATGCGTACGAACCTGAAAGATTCTGACCTGGGCGGTCACATCTCCAGCTTCGCCTCCAGCGCAACCCTGTATGACATCGGCTTCAACTATTTCTTCCAGGCCCCGACCGACGAACACGGCGGCGACCTGATCTACTTCCAGGGTCACACTTCGCCAGGCGTTTACGCTCGTGCGTTCATGGAAGGCCGCATCACCGAAGACCAAATGAACAACTTCCGTCAGGAAGTCGACGGTCACGGCTTGTCGTCCTACCCGCACCCTTGGCTGATGCCTGACTTCTGGCAGTTCCCGACCGTATCCATGGGTCTGGGCCCGATCCAGGCGATCTACCAGGCGCGCTTCATGAAGTACCTGGAAGCCCGTGGCTTCATCCCTGAAGGCAAGCAAAAAGTCTGGTGTTTCCTGGGCGACGGCGAGTGTGACGAGCCGGAATCCTTGGGCGCCATCTCGTTGGCTGGCCGCGAAAAGCTGGACAACCTGATCTTCGTTATCAACTGCAACCTGCAGCGCCTCGATGGCCCGGTTCGCGGCAACGGCAAGATCATCCAGGAACTCGAAGGCGTGTTCCGCGGTGCGCAGTGGAACGTGACCAAAGTCATCTGGGGCCGCTTCTGGGACCCACTGCTGGCCAAAGACGTCGACGGTATCCTGCAACGTCGCATGGACGAAGTCATCGACGGCGAGTACCAGAACTACAAAGCCAAAGACGGCGCGTTCGTGCGTGAGCACTTCTTCAACTCGCCAGAACTCAAGGCGATGGTTGCCGATCTGTCCGACGACGAGATCTGGAAGCTCAACCGTGGTGGTCACGACCCGTACAAGGTCTACGCGGCGTACCACGAAGCGGTCAACCACAAAGAACAACCGAGCGTCATCCTGGCCAAGACCATCAAAGGTTATGGCACCGGTGCCGGCGAAGCGAAGAACACCGCGCACAACACCAAGAAGGTTGATGTTGAAAGCCTGAAGCTGTTCCGTGATCGTTTCGACATTCCGGTCAAAGACACCGAGCTGGAAAACCTGCCGTTCTTCAAACCGGAAGAAGGCAGCGCCGAAGCCCGTTACCTGAGCGAGCGTCGCACCGCACTGGGCGGCTTCGTCCCTCAGCGTCGCGCCAAGAGCTTCAGCCTTCCGACCCCGCCACTGGACACCCTCAAGGCTATCCTGGACGGTTCCGGCGACCGCGAAATCTCCACCACCATGGCCTTCGTGCGGATTATTTCGCAGCTGGTCAAGGACAAGGACATCGGTCCGCGCATCGTCCCGATCATCCCGGACGAAGCCCGTACCTTCGGTATGGAAGGCATGTTCCGTCAGTTGGGCATCTACTCGTCCGTTGGCCAGCTCTACGAGCCAGTCGATAAAGACCAGGTGATGTTCTACAAAGAAGACAAGAAGGGCCAGATCCTCGAAGAAGGCATCAACGAAGCAGGCGCCATGAGCTCCTTCATCGCTGCCGGTACTTCGTACTCCAGCCACAACCAGCCAATGCTGCCGTTCTACATCTTCTACTCGATGTTCGGCTTCCAGCGTATCGGCGACCTCGCCTGGGCCGCTGGTGACAGCCGCACCCGTGGTTTCCTGATCGGCGGCACCGCCGGCCGGACCACGCTGAACGGCGAAGGCCTGCAACACGAAGACGGTCACAGCCACATCCTGGCGGCCACCATCCCGAACTGCCGCACCTTTGATCCAACCTACGGCTACGAGCTGGCGGTGATCATTCAGGACGGCATGAAGAAGATGACCGAAGAGCAACAGGACGTTTTCTACTACATCACCGTGATGAACGAATCCTACCAGCAGCCAGCCATGCCGGCCGGTGTCGAGGAAGGGATCATCAAGGGCATGTACCTGCTCGAGGAAGACACCCGCGAAGCGGCGCACCACGTACAGCTGATGGGCTCCGGCACCATCCTGCGTGAAGTCCGTGAAGCGGCGAAGATTCTGCGTGAAGAGTTCAACGTCGGCGCTGACGTGTGGAGCGTAACCAGCTTCAACGAACTGCGTCGCGACGGCCTGGCCGTGGAGCGCAGCAACCGTCTGCACCCAGGTCAGAAGCCTAAGCTGAGCTACGTCGAAGAGTGCCTGAACGGCCGTCAAGGTCCGGTCATCGCCTCTACCGACTACATGAAACTGTTCGCTGAACAAATTCGTCAGTGGGTCCCGTCCAAGGAATTCAAAGTCCTGGGCACCGACGGTTTCGGTCGCAGTGACAGCCGCAAGAAGCTGCGTCACTTCTTCGAAGTCGACCGTCATTTCGTGGTGTTGGCAGCCCTGGAAGCCTTGGCTGACCGTGGTGACATCGAACCTAAGGTTGTGGCCGAAGCCATCGCCAAGTTCGGTATCAACCCGGAAAAACGCAACCCACTGGACTGCTGAGGAGATTTTCTGTGAGCGAACTCATTCGCGTACCTGACATCGGCAGCGGTGAAGGTGAAGTAATTGAACTGATGGTCAAGGTCGGCGATCGCATCGAAGCCGACCAGAGCATCCTGACGCTTGAGTCGGACAAGGCAAGCATGGAGATCCCTGCACCAAAGGCCGGGATCGTCAAAAGCCTGAAAGTGAAGCTCGGCGATCGTCTGAAAGAAGGCGACGAGCTGCTGGAACTGGAAGTCGAGGGTGCCGCTGCTGCGGCGCCAGCGGCGGCTGCGCCTGCTGCCAAGGCCGAAGCAAAACCGGCTGCCGCCCCTGCTCCTGCAGCGGCTGCACCGGCTGCTGCTCCAGCGGCTGCAACCACTCAGCAAGTGCACGTGCCGGACATCGGTTCGTCGGGCAAGGCCCAGATCATCGAGATCCAGGTCAAGGTCGGCGACACCGTCGAGGCTGATCAATCACTGATCACCCTGGAATCCGACAAGGCCAGCATGGAAATCCCTTCGCCCGCCGCTGGCGTGGTCGAAAGCATCAGCGTCAAGCTCAACGACGAAGTCGGCACTGGCGACCTGATTCTGGCCCTGAAAGTGGCGGGTGCTGCGGCACCGGCTGCTGCCGCGCCAGCCCAGGCTGCTGCGCCGTCCGCCGCTGCTCCAGCGCCAGCCGCTGCGGCCCCGGCTGCACCGGTCGCTGACAGCGTCCAGGACATTCACGTCCCGGACATCGGCTCGTCGGGCAAGGCCAAGATCATCGAAGTTCTGGTCAAGGCCGGCGACACCGTTGAAGCCGATCAGTCGTTGATCACCCTGGAATCCGACAAGGCCAGCATGGAAATTCCATCGCCAGCCGCTGGCGTGGTGGAAAGCATTTCCATCAAGCTGGACGACGAAGTCGGTACCGGCGACCTGATCCTCAAGCTGAAAGTCAAAGGCGTAGCGGCGGTTGCTGCCCCTGCTCCAGCCGCAGCACCTGCTGCTGCCAAGGCTGAAGCCGCCCCTGTGGCCGCAGCTCCGGCACCTGCCGCTCCTGCTGCTGCACCGGCCAAGCCAGGCGCCAAGGTTCACGCAGGTCCTGCGGTGCGCCAACTGGCCCGTGAGTTCGGCGTCGAGCTGAACGCGGTGAGCCCAAGTGGCCCACACGGCCGTGTGCTGAAAGAAGACGTGCAGGTTTACGTCAAAGCCATGATGCAGAAGGCCAAGGAAGCACCGGCCGCTGCTGCCGGCGTAACTGGCGGCGCGGGCATCCCGCCGATTCCGGTCGTGGACTTCAGCCGTTTCGGCGAAATCGAAGAAGTGCCGATGACTCGCCTGATGCAAATCGGCGCGTCGAGCCTGCATCGCAGCTGGCTGAACATTCCGCACGTGACCCAGTTCGACCAGGCAGATATCACCGAGCTGGAAGCGTTCCGTGTCGCTCAGAAAGCCGTCGCAGAAAAGGCCGGCGTCAAGCTGACCGTACTGCCGCTGCTGCTCAAGTCCTGCGCGCATTTGCTCAAGGAACTGCCGGACTTCAACAGTTCGCTGGCGCCAAGCGGCAAAGCGATCATCCGCAAGAAATACGTCAACATCGGCTTCGCCGTCGACACTCCAGATGGCCTGCTGGTACCGGTCATCAAGGACGTCGACAAGAAGAGCTTGCTGCAACTGGCTGCCGAAGCCGCCGTACTGGCGGAAAAAGCCCGGACCAAGAAGCTCACGGCTGATGACATGCAGGGCGCTTGCTTCACCATTTCCAGCCTCGGCCACATTGGCGGCACCGGCTTCACGCCGATCGTCAACGCGCCGGAAGTGGCGATCCTCGGTGTTTCCAAGGCAACCATCCAGCCAGTCTGGGACGGTAAAGCCTTCCAGCCGAAACTGATGCTGCCACTGTCGCTGTCCTACGATCACCGTGTGATCAACGGCGCCGCTGCTGCACGCTTCACCAAGCGTCTGAGCGATCTGCTGGCGGACATCCGCACTATCCTGCTGTAAGACCGGCCGGCCCTCCTTTGCGGGAGGGCCGACCGCGTTCCACGTTTTCCGAGCGCCACGCTCGTACCTCAACCCCGCCAATTTGGCGGGGCTTTTTTTGCCTGAATTTCCAGCGCCTCCCCGTTCAAAGTCGAAAGCTCTGACGAGCCTGACAACTTCTCGCCCACTGCTTTTTACCGAACGACGTACTGCCTCCGTCCACAAGCGCCACACACTAGAACTCATTGCATGAACAGCTTATCCCGCCTCGGCAGTTAACCTTACCTAAACAAAGCAGAACCACTGGCTTCGTTGGCAATAACTATTGACTCAAGACTTTTTTCGAAAGGACTCGGAAATGATCAAACCCAGCGTTGGCCCGATCATCGGCCATACCACCGCCCATCATTCGCGCCTATTTCTGCGCGCTATTTATAGCGGAGCCCCTTTGACCTTCGGCGGTATTCGCCATCGCCGGGCGGGAGAGCAGACATGGTCGCAAGGCGCTTTCGTTTTGCTGGACAAGCAGCACGATATGTCCGGCATCGTTGTACTGAAGGGGCTGGAAGCGGCTACCCGATATGAGTATCAGGCAGGCTGGTTCACCACGGCTGACAGGAGCGAAACGGTGGATACGGTCCACGATCTTCCTCTGCGGTGGCCCGAACCTGTTTATACCTTCAAAACCTGTTCTAACAATAAGACCCGGCCACGCGCTTACATCATTGGTTCCTGTCGTTACTTGCGCATGACCTTAGGCATACCCTCCGCTCCCGAACGGGGTGACGGTATATTTGCCGCGATCAACGCCTTGGTACGAAATCCCGAGACACCGGTTGACGGGATGTTGATGGTCGGGGATCAGGTGTACGTCGATGATCTGAACATTGTCGCGCCAGACCGCGAATACAAAGACATTCTGCAGAAATATCAGACCGCGTTTTCTCAGCCGCATATCCGCCAGCTGATGGCCCACGTGCCGACGTACATGATTCTGGATGACCATGAAATCGAGGATAACTGGCCGGCCAAGGCCAGCAGCAATGACCAATCGCTGTTCAACAATGCCATCCGCGCCTATGAGCTTTACCAATGCAGTCACAGCCCGGCCCATGCGCTTTTGCCTTCAGGGCAACTGGACCGCAACATTCCTCACTACTGGTATCAGTTCGCACATGGAGACATTGAATGGTTCGTGCTGGATACCCGAACCCGGCGCACGCTTTCCAAGGAAGACCGGCGCATGCTCGACAGCGAACAGGAACACGCACTGCTCGACTGGCTTATCACCAGCAGCGCGAGGGTCAAGTTGGTGGTCACCAGCGTCATGTTCTACCCGGACCGCCGGAACGATGGCGGTGATGCCTGGAAATCTTTCCCGGCGCAGCGTGAGCGGATCCTTGAAACCATCCGCAGTCACACGATCAAAAATGTGATCTTCATCGCTGGCGATGTCCACGGCTCGATGACCAGCCAACTGACCCACAGTGACGACCCGGACTTCAGGGTCCACACCATCGTTTCCTCACCGCTGTGCAACAGCAAGCTGCTGCCCTATGCCAAAGCCGACAGCTTCATCCTGGACCGGCCGCTCGCCAGCCTTGGCCACGGCAGCTACAACCAGGAACTCACCAGCAACGTCATCAGCCAGGACAACTTTGCGCGTATATCCATCGATACAGAGCACATCCGCGTCGATTATTACGACAAATACAGCACCCTCCTGCAATCAGTGAATATCGTGCTGCAATGATTCCCCGCGCCCGGTACCCGTGCGCAGGGACATCAGTTTCCCTGTCACCTGCAGAAATCCCCGGCCCTGCCGATAAACGTTTATAGCACTTAGCCTTCATCCTCTCTTGTCAGTCTGTGCCGCATGATGCAACCTTGCCGCAAGCAACAGTAAAGAGGGCGCGAGCCCGGCGCGATCAGCATTTTCGAAGCGAGTTTCTTCCATGAAAAGCCAACCCGATGCCGCCAGCCGTATGGCGGCCGAGGTAGTGACGCAGTTGCCTGTGCCCTCGCGGCTCGGCATGCTGCGTTTCGAGCGGCTGAATGAGGCTAGCTGGGCGCTGCTGTTCCTTGATCCCAACTGTGAACGTCAGTTCGGTCTGGCCGCCATCGAGCTCTGCGCATTGGTGGATTCACCCTATGCCAGCCTCATGGAGCCTGAAGCGCGCTATCAACTGCATGACGCGATCCAGCAGCAGTTGACCGCAAGCCCCTATTACCTGATCCGCTACACGCTGCACACCGCCCACGGATCCTTGAGCCTGCTCGAACTGGGCGAAGCCTACAAACAACACAATCGACATCTGCTACGCGGTTATTTGCTGGTGGTCGACGGCCTGTTCAACGACGCCCCGCAACAGCCAACGCTTGATCTGGAGACCCAGAACAGCCGACTGCAAATCGCCTTGGAACTCAACCAACGAACGCAGCAGGAACAACTTCAACACCTTGAACGGGTTCGCGCCCAGCAGGACCTGATTCTGCTCCTGGCCCGTCAGCGCTACAGCAACAGTAACTCCTTGCAAGAAGCCGCCGAACTGATCACCCGCAGCGCTTGCGACATCTATGAGGTCGATTGCGCAAGCATCTGGAATCTCGTAGATCAACAACTAGTGCCGATTTCTGCGTACAACCGAGCCTCCCGGGAATACCGGATGCCAGGCGTCATCGACGCGAGCGTTTTCCCCGACTATCTGGAAGCGCTGCACACCAGTCGGGCGATCGATGCTCACAACGTCATGCACGATCCACGCACCCGGGAAATGGCCGAGAGCCTGAGATTACGCAACGTCAACGCCATGCTCGATGCCAGTATCCGCGTCGACGGCCAATTGGTCGGCGTGCTGTGTCTGGAGCAGCTCGGTGCAACCCGCGCCTGGCAGTCAGACGAGATCGCTTTCGCCGGCGAGCTGGCCGATCAGTTCGCTCAGGTCATCAACAACCACAATCGACGCACCGCTACCAGCGCTCTGCACCTGTTCCAGCGCGCGGTCGAGCAAAGCGCCAACGCCTTTCTGCTGGTCAATTGCGACGGTGTGGTGGAGTACGTCAACCCAAGCTTTACCGCAATCACCCAATACAGCACCGAAGAAGTCCACGGTCACAAACTGTCGGAACTGCCGGCGCTGGAGAACCTCAGCGAATTGCTGTTCGACGCGCCGTCGAGCCTGGCCAAGAGCAATAGCTGGCAGGGCGAGTTCAAGAGCCGGCGTAAAAACCTCGAACCCTACTGGGGCCAGCTGTCGATCTCCAAGGTCTACGGTGACAATCGAGAGCTGACCCACTACATCGGCATCTACGAAGACATCACCCAGACCAAGCTCGCCCAGCAACGCATCGAGCGTCTGGCCTACACCGACAACCTGACGAATCTGGGCAACCGTCCGGCGTTCATCCGCAACCTCGACGAACGTTTCGCCCGCGACAGCGACACACCGATCAGCCTGCTGTTGGTGGACATCGACAATTTCAAGCGGATCAACGACAGCCTCGGCCACCAGACCGGCGACAAACTGCTGATCAGCCTGGCCCGACGCCTTCGTAACAGCCTGAGCCCGAGCGGCAGCCTGGCGCGTTTCGCCAGTAACGAATTCGCGGTGTTGCTCGACAACACCGACCTTGAGGCTGGCCAGCAGGTCGCCAGCCAATTGTTGATGACGCTGGATAAACCGATGTTCGTCGACAACCAGTTGATCAGCGTCACCGGCTCCGTGGGCCTGGCCTGCGCACCACTGCACGGCCGCGACCCGCAAACCCTGATGCGCAACGCCGGGCTCGCTCTGCACAAGGCCAAAGCCAACGGCAAGCATCAGGTTCAGGTGTTTACCGAAGCGCTGAACGCCGAGGCCAGCTATAAGCTGTTCGTCGAAAACAACCTGCGTCGCGCCCTGACCCAGAACGAGCTGGACGTGTTCTATCAGCCCAAGCTTTGCCTGCGCAGCGGTCGCCTGCTGGGGATGGAAGCCTTGCTGCGCTGGAATCATCCGGAAAAAGGCATGATCCGACCGGACCAGTTCATCAGCGTCGCCGAAGAAACCGGACTGATCATTCCCATCGGAAAATGGGTCGCCCGCGAGGCCTGCCGCATGAGCAAGCAACTGACCGCTGCCGGCCTGGGCAATCTGCAAGTGGCGATCAACCTGTCGCCCAAGCAGTTTTCCGACCCGGACCTGGTGGCGTCCATCGCCAGCATCCTCAAGGAAGAACAGCTGCCCTCCTCCTTACTGGAGCTGGAGCTGACCGAAGGCCTGCTGCTGGAAGCCACCGAAGACACTCACTTGCAGCTCGATCAGCTGAAACGCCTGGGCCTGACCCTGGCCATGGACGACTTCGGCACCGGTTACTCGTCCCTGAGTTACCTGAAGAAATTCCCGATCGACATCATCAAGATCGATCGCAGCTTCATTCATGAGATCCCGGACAACCAGGACGACATGGAGATTACCTCCGCGGTGATCGCCATGGCCCACAACCTGAAACTCAAAGTAGTCGCCGAGGGTATCGAGACCGCTGATCAGCTGGCGTTCCTGCGTCGCCACCGCTGCGACGTCGGCCAGGGCTACCTGTTCGACCGGCCAATCCCGGGCAGCGATCTGATCGAAAAGCTCAAACGCTACCCGCGTGGCCCAATCGCCTGACAGCGCTGTAACACTCGGGCAAACTGTCAGTCTGACTCTTTACTGTTAACTCAATCTGACTGAGAGGACTGATCATGGTCTTGCGCTCGGAAATTCTGGTGAACAAAAACGTGCTTCCTACCAAAGAACAAGCTCTGCCTGGCCGCGAAACCCCAATGACCGTGCCGGAAAAACACTTCGTCCACGACGCCCCGTTGCTGGGGCCGTTCGTCACCGACGTGGACTTCGCGATCTTCGGCCTGGGCTGCTTCTGGGGCGCTGAGCGCAAGTTCTGGCAGCGCGAAGGCGTGGTCAGTACGGCGGTGGGTTACGCCGGCGGTTTTACGCCGAACCCGACGTATGAAGAAGTCTGCTCCGGCCTGACCGGCCACAGCGAAGTGGTACTGGTGGTCTACGAGCCGGCAAAAGTCAGCTACGAAGAGCTGCTGAAGATGTTCTGGGAACTGCACAACCCGACCCAGGGCATGCGCCAGGGCAACGACATCGGTACCCAGTACCGCTCGGTGATCTACGCCACCAACCCGACTCAGTTGGCCGCCGCCAAGCACAGCGAGCAAGTCTTCCAGGCCGAACTGACCAAGGCTGGCAAAGGCACCATCACCACCGAAATCGAAGAAGCGCCGACATTCTTCTTCGCCGAGGCTTATCACCAGCAATATCTGGCAAAGAACCCTGAGGGTTACTGCGGGATCGGCGGCACAGGCGTGACGTGCCCGATTTGATGTGAAACCCCCGGCCCCACATTGGAATGCAATCAAATGTGGGAGCCGGGCTTGCCCGCGATGAGGCCCGCTCAGCCAACACAAGGCTCAGACCAGACAGATCACTCCGCGATCAACCAATCCATCTGCCAGCCACCCTGAGTCTGCCCCAACTTCTTCGACAGCCATGGCAGCAACTCACGCAACTCCTCCTCCAGCCCCCACGGCGGATTAGCAATCGCCAGCCCCGAACCGTTCAGACTATTGGGCGTATCCAGCGGATGCACCAACAACTCCACCCGCAACAACTTCGGCGCACCGGTGCCGGCCAGGTCCTGATAGAACCGACGCAACATCCGCTGATCCTTCACCGGGTACCAGATCGCCGCCACCGTCTGACGCATCCGGCCAATCGCCTCTTTCAACGACGCCGCACAGCGCTGCATCTCATCGAGCTGCTCGAATGGCGGATCGATCAACATCAACGCGCGCTTCTCCGCCACCGGCAGCAACGCCCGCGGCACATGCCAGCCTTCGCCCAGGTGCACCGCAACGCGACGATCACCTTTCATGTTGTCCTTGAGCAAACGCCCGTCTTCCGGGTGCTTCTCGTTGAGCAACACCCGATCCTGGGAGCGAGTCAAACGCCGCGCCAGCTCCGGCGAACCCGGGTAATAGCGCAACTCGCCATCCGGGTTCATCTCATGCAGCACCTGCATGTAATCAGCCGTCAACAGCGGCAGATCCGGCTCGCCCCACAACCGGGCGATACCTTCCAGATACTCGCCGGTACGACTGGCCTCGTCACCCTTGAGGTCATACAGACCAATCCCGGCGTGAGTATCGAGATAGGCAAACGGCTGTTCCTTGCGCGACATCAAAGCGATGAGGCGGGTCAAAGTCAGGTGTTTGAAGACGTCGGCGTGGTTGCCGGCGTGGAAGGCGTGGCGATAGTTCATGGTTGCTCCTGCGCAGGAGGCGAAGTTTACCTTGTACGGCGCAGAACGTCAGGGGTTCACAGCCAAGCGGACAGATGCCGCAAAACCTGTGGCGAGGGGGCTGCCCCCGCTGGGCTGCGAAGCGGCCCCAAAACCTATAACCCGACTCTTCCAGACACACCGCATTGATCGTTCCCACGCGCTGCGTGGGAATGCAGCCCGTGACGCTCCGCGTCACAAGAGCGGACGCAGAGCGTCCGGTGAGGCATTCCCACGCGGGAGCGTGGGAACGATCATCAGGGTTATTTCGAAACCTGTGCCTGCAACCGCCGCCCAATCACATCCAGCAAATCACACCCATCGCGCAACGGAATGGCACACAGCCGCGCAAAGTCATGCAGGATCACCGCATCGGTATGAATCTCCTCACGCATCGCCAGATTCTCCATCACCTGAGTGACCGCCCGAATGCGGTAACCGGCAGCATCTTGCAGCACATCGAGAGGGGCTTGAGTGTCGATGAACAGAGTCGGGATATCGCAATCGTTGCTGGTGAGGGCCATGTAGCGACTGGTGGGCTGGGTGGTATCGGTGGAAAAGCGTGGATCGGGGGTAAGTGTTTTCATTTTTAAAGCTCCGGTTATGCATGGGAGCTGCCAACAGCCTTCCTACAGGCTTGGGTGGCAGCTATACGCGGGGTAGGAATACCGAGTACCAGAGAAACTCGACCACGCCGAAACGTGCCCGCGCACAGCCGCCGAAACTGATCTTACGGACGCATGTTAATTGCCGCAATCAAGTGTCGACGCTAAGCGTCTCCGATAGTTTTGAAGGGTTCCTACACCCCGTCACTGAATGTGCAGTGACACCCAAAAGACTATCGATGAAGCCAATCCCCCGCCAGTTCACACAAACCGCCACAACCTGCGGGAAATCTCCGACGAGTTCGCCCAGAAATATCGTCGCCTGACAGACCGCCTTCGCGGGCAAGCCCGGCTCCCACAAGGGAACGCAATCTAATGTAGGAGCGAGGCTTGCCCGCGATCGAGCGCGTAGCGCTCGTAAATGTGCTACCCCTTTCTGCCTGACTCAATTTGCAACGACTGTCATGCAAACGCTCTGAAAACGGACCAAGTCGCTACCAAGTAGAAGGGTCTTCTTGACTCGCCTTGTAAAGCTCTTCAACCCAATCCTCAGTCGCCAATATGCATATATCTTCAAAAAACGCCCTAGGATTTTTCATCTCATCCCAGCCTGGTGGAAGAGATGAATGCGACTCAGGGTCATGCGCCAACACATCTGAAAAATCATAATCTTCATCCTCAAGAGCATTAACCAACACACTCAACAGGACAAATTTGTGCCGATAGCTTAAATTTCTATACCGATAAGTCACATATCGACATATGAGGACAGCTCTATCGCCCGGACAGTTCGGATCGTATTTACACAATTCCTCCCCGAGACTATCCTCACGATCATATATATCAAATCCACCTAAAAAATGGCCCAAACCTGGCGTATAGGGGGCATTCAGAAACGGATGTTTTAGCATCACGGCTTACCTATAGGATATGCAGCTACCGGAACTAGAGCCTCATAGTCAAATTTAACTTCAACGCCCTTCATATCACCATTAAATAATGGATTTTTGAAATCCTCTTTATTCGGCACATAGCCTCTACCTGCACTTGGGACTTCCATCCGCACAACCAAATTTCCTTTTTTATCTTCACCCGTAAAGCGAGGCATATTTCGAGCTTCTCGGGTCGCGGCCTCATTCAATGCGTGAAGCTGCGTCCGCCAACTTGAAAACTGAGAACTGCAGTTAACTGCCCATTTCTTACCTGTTGTCGGAAGAGCGCCATCTATTGCACGCTGCTTTAGTGCGGCGTCAGCTACCTCTGGCCCGTGCTTATCACTACTACGCATTCCGTACTTCTCCCTTCCCTATATCCTCATCGAGCACATAGCGATCGTAAATCCGCCGTATTAATTATCTGGAAGGGGACAGACTTGTTTAGCCCCCTCCCTAGTCCTCTCACCAAGTGGATTGATCTTCGAGACTTGCCTTATAAAGGTCAGCCTTCCACTCTTCACTTGCCAACCTGAAGATATCTTCAAAGAAGACGCGCGGATTCTCCATCTCGTCCCATCCAGGAGGAAGTGAAGAAAATTCCTCTGGGTCGTACGCCAGCAATGATTGAAAGTCATAACTTTTATCCAAGAGAGCTTCTTTAAGACATTCAACAAGTAAAAATTTTTGTCTATACGGGAGTTTCCACCGCTTACTCAAGCAATATTTAAGTATCAATATTTCCCTATCAGCTGGTTTGTCAGGATCATACTTTTCAAGTTCCTCACCCAAGGTTTCTTCGCGATCATATATATCAAAACAGCCTAAAAAATATGATGGCGTTGGAACGTAGGGCTTACCGGTACCTGGATCAATCAACATATTTTCTCCTTTATTTAATTGGGAACAATGTGAATGGTATGCCTGTATCTCGATCAAACTTCATCTCTATACGGTTCATATCCATAAGTTTCGGATTCTCTGGTGATTTTGGATTTGGTATGTACCCCTCACCCGCTCCAGGGAATTTCATTCTCACAATATCATTGCTGCTTCGATCTTTACCGGTGAAGGCAGGAAGACCGTTCTCTGTTCTTGAAGTGGCTAACTTGTAAGCCTCCAATTGTAGTTCCCAGCTATAAAACCTAGAGCTTGAGCTCCCTGCTTTATGCCTCGGTCTCTTACCTGTGATCGGATTTGTACCATCAATAGCTCGTTGCTTCAGAGCGGCGTCTGGAACCTCTGGACTATGCTTTCCAACCATATGCATGCCCTGACTATCGTTCAATCTTTTAACTTCTTTCTTGGCAAGCTCTTCAGCACTCAACTTGTGCTTCGGCAGGTCAGGCTCACCCTCATCCACCCGCGCCTTCGCCGCCGGGTCTTTCACCCCCATCGACGGCTTGCACCCGTCCGCTCCAGGGCAGGTGTTGAGCCCCAACGGATCCACCCACCCCGTCGGATTCGGGGTGTATTGGTAGGCGTTCAGCCCACCGGCCAGCTTGAGCGGATCCGGCGTCAGGTAGCGGCCGATGTCTGGATTGTAGTAGCGATGGCGGTTGTAGTGCAGGCCGGTTTCTGGGTCGAAGTATTGGCCCTGAAAGCGCAGCGGTTGCTCAGGTTTTTCCTCGCGAGTCTGGTTGAGGCGGGTGAGTTTGCCGTAGGCGGTGTAGGTCGCCGACCAGACGATTTCGCCGCTGTAGGCGGTGAGTTCCTGCGGCGTACCGAGGTGGTCGAGTTGGTAGTAGAACGGGCGGGCGTGGTGCGGGCCTTCGCCGTCAAGCAGTGCCAGGGGGCGGAAGCTGCCGGGTTCGTAGAGGTAGCTGCGGTAGTGGCTATTGCTGCGTTCGGCGATCAGTTGCTCGCCTTGCCAGAAGAATTCGGTGCTCTGGTCGTCGACGGTTTTGCCGATGCGCCGGCCGAAGGCGTCGTAGCGGTAACTGGCCTGGCTGCCATCCGGTAGGGTCACGCCGATCAGGCGGTGTAAACAGTCGTAGCGGTATTCGGTGACCAGGCCGTGGGCTTTCCCGCGGCGTTCGCGGATCAGGTTGCCGTAGGCGTCGTAGTCGTAATGGCGGTCGCCCTGCATCAGCAGGCGGTTGCCTTTGATCGAGGCCGGGCCGGGGCGGTCGTGGATCAGCAGGTTGCCGGCGGGGTCGTGGCTGAAGTGTTCCGGGCGTTCGCCGTGTGGATGGCGGACGCTGGTCAGTCGGTCCAGCGGGTCGTAGTGATACGCCCGTTGGCCGTGGCGGCTGTCGCTGATGAGGGCCAGGTGGCCGTTGGCGGCGTAGGTGTAATGCCGGCGATACAGTCCACGTTCCGGCTGGCTGACGGCGTGGGCCTGCAAACGGCCCTGTTCGTCGTACTGGTACTGGCTGAGCAGCAGGCCTTGCTGGCGTTGCAGTTCGCGACCGGCGCGGAACTGGTGGCTGGTCAGCCGTGTGCCGTTGAGGTCGATGGCGCTGAGGCTGCCGCCCTCGGCGTGGTGGTAGTCGAGTTTGTTGTTGTCCGGCAGGCGCAGGTGGTTGAGCCGGCCGCAGGCGTCGTAGCGATAACGCAACGTGCCCCAGCCCTGATGCTCGGTGATCAGTCGGTCGTGCCGGTCGTACTCGAATTCCAGCGGCCAGTCGTGGCCATCGTCGACACTGACCAGCCGGCCGAGGCCGTCGTAGCAGTAAGAAATCTGGCTGCCATCGGCCAGGGTCTTGCGGGTCAGCCGGCCGTGAGCATCGCGCTGGTAGGCGGTGACCAGCTGACTGCCGTCGTCGCCAAACTCGGTTTTCTCCAGCAGCTGACCGTTGAGGTCGTAGGCGTACGCGGTGCGTCGCCCATCGAAACCGGTTTCCTGCCGGATCAGGCCGTTGGCGCCGTACTCGAGCTGATAGCGTTCGCCGGCTTCATTTTCGATCTCGCTGAGCAGCAAGCGCGCGTTGTCGTAGCGGTAGCGCAACTGGCTGCCGTCGGGGTTGATCCGGCGGCTGACCAGGTGCAGGTCATCGGCGTACTCGTAGCGGGTGACGCGTCCCAGTTCATCGCGCTCGGCGGTGACTTTGCCGTAGGCGTTGTAGCTGAAGGCGCGGGTCGCGCCGCCGGGCAAGGTGGTCTGCAGCAGCCGGCCCACGGCATCCCACTGGTAGCGGGTGACCGCGCCGTGCTCGTCCTGACGGTAGATCTGCCGGCCGCGGACGTCATAGGCATAGCGGCGCTGGCCGCCGTCCGGCAACACCTCTTCGATCAGTTGGCCAAGCGCGCTCCAGACCAACCCATGATGGCTGTGATCGGGGTAGCGGATGCCGGTTAACTGGCCTTTGACGTCGTAGTAGTACTGGGTGATGTGACCGCTGGGATCGGTCTGCCGGGTGATGTCGCCCTGCGCATTGCGCTGGTAGGTCCATTGCGCCTGGCCGCGCTGACGGCGGTGCAGATGGCCGTCGCGGTACTCGAACGCCGTCGGCTCGTCCTCGGCGGGCAGCACCGCAGTAAGGCGGCCGGCGTCGTCATACACATACTCGGTGACGGCGCCGAGCGGGTCCTGTTCGGCGGTCAGCCGACCGTGTTCGTCGTAGGCCTTGCGGTGTTCGGCGCCGTCCGGCTCGACCTTGCGCACCAGCCGCGCCTGCTCATCGTGGACGTACACTTCTTCGCTGCCGTCAGCGTGCCGGACGCTGACGCCGCCCCGCTCGTCCCAGACGTAACGCGCATCCATCTGCGCAAAACTCGCCCAGTGCCGGATGCAGCGCGCGGTTTTGCCCGCGCGCTCCCATTCCCAAAAGAAGCTCGCGCCGCCGGCCAGTTGCCGCTGGAGGATGACCTGCTGATCGTCGTAGTCGTAGCGCTCGCGTTCACCGGCGGCGTTGCTCGCCTCGACCAGCCGTTGACGCTCGTCATAGCGGTAGCTGACCAGGGTCTGCTCGGTGCGCCAGCACGCCTCGAGGTGGTCCGCCGGGTGAAAGCTTTGGTAGTCGACGGCGATGATGTGCCCGCGGTCATAGCGCAGACGCAGGGCGCGGCCGGCGCCGTTGTCGAGGCGCTGGATACGGGCGTGGATATCGCGGGTGATCTGCAGGCGGTTGCCATAGGCATCGCTGATAGCGCTCAACCGGCCCGCACGAAAATGGTAGAACCGCGCGCTGTCGCCGGCCTGGGCGAGGATCAGTTCCTCCGGCTCGTCGCCCAGGTAAATCGCCGCCCGCGCCAGGCTGTTGTGGATCGCCGGGCGCTCGGCACTCGGCAACGGAAAGGTGGTGCGACGGTTCTCCGGATCGATCCAGATCACCGCATCGCCGCTGATCTCCAGGCGCTGCGCCAGCCCATGGCTCCAGCCAAACCCGAGGCCGCAATCGAGCTCCACCGCACTGCTGCGGTACAACCGGGTCCAGCTAAACGGCAGCACCCCGTCCAGTTCACCGTCGGTGAGGGTCAGCAGCTCTTCGCCGGTGACCATCGACACCGGGCAGCCGCTGGTGGCGGTTTTATCCGCGGTGTCGGCGCTGTCGCCGTTGGGGTTTTTCGCTTGGTGGGGGGCGTCGTCGTGGTGTTCCTGTTTCTTCAGCGTGGTGTTGCTGCGCGCGCCCCAGCGCATTTCCAATACGCCCTGTTTCTGCGTGCCCGCCAGTCCCCGGGCGGCGACCTTTTTGTAGCGATCGACGTAGCCGATAAAGCTGTCGATGATCTTGAACAGGGACTCGATGAAGCGCAGGCCGGCTTTGAGGATCTGCGCGCCATGGTCCGCCAGGCGCAGCGTCAAATAGGCGATGCCGACGCCGGGGCCGACCCCGATGCCTGAACCGGCCACAGTCAGCACAAGGCCAATCAGCAGGTCGATCAGGATCTCGACCACGACCTTGGTAGTCATCTCGGCCGTCTTGCCAGCGATCAAACTCGGCGGCAAGGCGTCCAGCCAGAGACTCGCGGTGCGCAACAACAGGCACAGCGCCGCTTCGTCGCTGGCCAGCAGCATGGCTTTTTCTATCAGGTCCGGCGAGCGTTGCGCCAGGTCAGCCAATTGCTTCGCGCTACCGCCCAGGCGTTCGAGGTGAGCCCCCGGGTTCTTGAGGATCTCACTGAGCAGGCCGATGCCGTCCCAGACACCCTCGATCGCCGCCCAGCTCCCGGCGAGCATGCCGTTGCCGGCCGCTTGAGCCGACTGCTGCGACCACTGCGGTTTAAACCCTTGCCACTCGCTGCGTAGCCAGCCTTCCAGATCCCGCGTCAGCCCGTCATAAGAAGAGAACAGCTCCTCGACTTGCTCCGGGGTCACTGCACTGTGAACCCGGACCCGATAGAACTTACCGGCCTCACCCTTGAACTGCGCCTTGCCCTGTTCATTCAGCGTGATAGGCAACGCGGGGCCACCACCTGCCGGGATGACTTCGACCTGAATATTGCCGAGCGGAATGTCGTAAACCGACTCGAACTTGCTCTCGATTTCGAGAACCCCATTGGCCGGGCATTGGGCGACGCTGGAGATGAAGTCGTCGTCGCTCAGGCTGACCGAGGTGCTGGTGGTCCCGACCTTGATCACCCGTTCCATGTCCAGCAACGACGGCAGATCGGCGGCGCGGCTGCCCTTGTCCAGCGTCCTGCTAAACCAGCTGCCGACCTGTTTGCGATAGAGGCCGAGGGTGTCCTTGAAGGTGTCGAGTTGCGCTTCGATGTGAGCAATGTGATCCATCAGCCTTGCTCCGAGATCAGGTAATCAGCGAGTGCTTCTTTCGGCGTGCGGGGCAGGTCCGAGCGAGCAACGAAGGCCGCCACCTTGTGCCTCAAAACGCTTTGCGAATAAGCACCGTAAAGCTCTGGGCGGGCCTCGCTCAGCCAGGTCAGCAAGTTGTTGGTTTGGGTTGCGGCATCCTTCCCTGCAAGGCGATCCAGCAGTGGCAGAGGCACTTCCCACCAAGGGCAGACCCTGGTCGTGCTCACGGCACTGGCGCCGATCTCAAGACTTTGGCCATTGATCAGGCAACGCTTGAACAGCGGCAGCAGCTCGCTCGCATCGACCTCAGGCCCCTCAAGAATCGGCAGCAAATGGCGCCCGTCCCAGAAGCGGAAAAACACCTGTTTGCCATTGGGTAACAGCACCTTGGTCAGGCTGCGAAAGTGCTCGACCAATACCGCCTGACTGGCCGAAGAAACCGCTAGCCAGCCCCAATCCATCGCGTCGGTGTTGGCGACCCAGTCAAGGAATTCACTATCCGGGGCGACGATGCCGACATAGGGCATCACCGCGTCCCATTCGGCATAAGCGGTGTCGGCCCAGATCGGGCTGGGAGCCTGAATCGCGGCAGCCTGCTGGTAGGCCTTGAGTGGATTGGCATCGCTGGCGTTGCCGAGGATCACGAACAACTGCTCTGACGGCTGCAATGGCTGGCGCTCGAGCCAAGCCTGTGGCGAAAGGTTCTCAGGCTGCACAGACACCGTCCTTACAGCGCTCGCATTCTTCGCAGAATGGCGCGTCGCTTTTCAGGCTGAGAATCTGTGCCACGCTCAGCAGTGCTGGCGGGACCAACGTTGGCGCCGCAGTCAATTGCGGAGCGCCGCCGACCTCGATCGGTACGCTGCTGAAAATCCCGCCAGCATTAATGTTGATCCAGTGCCCGCCGGCCTGAATGGTCACGTTGGCGCCGCCGTCGATGACCACTTGCCCGAGAGCAAGGACGTGAACCTGCTCACTGGCATTGAGTAATTGGTTGCGCACTCGCAGGCTTGAGGTGCCTTTGACGACGATGCTGTGATCGTTATCCACTTGCACCCGCTGGTCATGCAGTACGTGCTGGTTCCAGTCGCGTTGGGCGCGCAGATAGATTTCCTCGGCACCCTTGCGATCTTCGATGCGTAACTCGTTGTAGCCCCCGCCACCGGGACTGCTGCGGCTGCGAAACATGCTCCGGGTTTTATCGGCCGGCAGATCGAGCGGTACGGGGTTGGCGGCATTTGGCAGGCAGCCCATGACCAACGGCTTGTCGGCATCGCCGTCGACAAAGCCCACCAGCACCTCCATGCCAACTCGCGGAATCAACACGCTGCCATAACGGTCGTGAGCCCAGCCGGTGGCCACCCGTAGCCAGCAACTGGAATGCTCGTTGAGCTTTCCGTGGCGGTCCCACTTGAACAGAACCTTGACCCGGCCGTACCTATCGCAATGAATTTCGTCGTCACCCTGACCGGTAACAACCGCATGTTGATAGCCTGGTATTCGTGGCTTGGGTTTACCCAATGGCGGGCGGAACAAGGCATCCCACGGCGTCGCCAGAAAGGTGTTGCGATACCCCTGGGAAAAGCCATCCGCAGAGTTGTTGGTGACCGACTCCTCCAGCACCTGAGGCTGCTTGCCTTGGTGCTCGATTTCAGTCAGTAGCCACAGGTCATTCCACTCCGAACGCGGATGCCCGGAGACTTTCAAAAAATATCCGCTGATCAGTGCCGATTGATCACTGCTGCCTTCGGCCTGGCGATAGTCCGCGCGGTGGCGTTCCAGCGCTCGCCGAGCCAGGTGTTTGCCATCGTCGCGGTGAGTGAATTGGCCAGGGTAATCGTAGTCTTCCAGCGCCTGCGGCTGCCCACCCGAAACCGCACTTTGCAGCAGCAAATGCGGCTTGTTGAAATCGTAATCACGGCGGGTCACGCCCGTGGTGCGGGTTTCCAGTCGCACACTGAAGCGCTTGATCGCCGGTTCTTCGGCGACCATTGCGCTATCCGGCAGGTAAGCGGTTGGCCTAGGCAATTTGGGAAATACGGTTTGATCGTCGCCGAAGATCAGACGATGACCATCCGGGCTGTGCTGGAAGTGATAGTGAATGCCGACTTCGGCGCAGAGCCGCTGAATGAAAGCCAGATCGCTTTCGGCGTACTGCACGCAATATTCGCGCTTGGGATATTGGCTATTGAGTTGAAACTCGAAGGCATCACGGGGAATGTGGTCTTTAAGCACCTGGGCGATGATCGCCGGCACCGTTTTGTGCTGAAAAATTCGTTGGTTGATGCGTTGGCCGAGATACGCCAGTTGCGGCACCAGGCTGATTTGATAGCGAGTCAGACGCTTGCCGGAATCACCTTGGGCGACACGATAGATCTGCCCGTGAATGCCATTGTTCTGCGCATCAAAACTGAGGAACGCCTGTCGGTGCAGGAGGCTTTCGAGGTCAAGGTCCGGGCGTTCGCTAACCAGTTCCAGGTCAAAACGATACGGTTGGCTGATGGCTTCCTTGCCGGTGAACTCAAGCACCTTGAGGTCACTCCGGACGCCGTCGAGGGTCAAGGTGAAATGCGACATCCAATGTCTCTCTGCAGAGTGAAGGCGAGCAATTCTGCATGAGCACAAACGGACATTGACGGGGGACATAGAAATCAGATTGCCCCTACATTTACCTGGAATTGTTCCGTCATAGATGTCGGGTTACGGCTACATAACTCTCCAAAAAATGGGGTGTCCTCCCGAAAAGATCGCAGGCTACGCCAGCTCCTACGCCGACTTGGTACACCCGTAAAATTCCGGACGTACATCTTTCCTACGGGATATGCGTACACCGGCCGACTAATCGGCAGGCATAAAAAAACGGCCCGCATCCAGAAGGAGGCGGGCCGTTTTATGTCACCGATGACTAGAGCATCCGCTCATCTCACTCAGCTGTTCAGCTGGAAGTCTTTCTCGGCAGCGGCGAAACGCTTGAGCATACCGGCAGTCGGAGCGCCCATCTTGCTGACGAAGAAGATCGCGAGGCTGGCGAAGATGAAGCCAGGGATGATTTCGTACAGACCCAGCAGATTGAAGTGTTTCCAAACGATCACGGTGATCGCGCCGACCAGAATACCGGCCAGTGCGCCGTTGCGAGTCATGTCTTTCCAGATGACTGAGATCAGTACAACCGGACCGAATGCTGCACCGAAACCGGCCCAGGCGTAGCTGACCAGACCCAGAACACGGTTATCCGGGTTGGCCGCCAGGCCGATGGCGATCAGGGCAACCAACAGCACCATGGCACGACCGACCCAAACCAGTTCGATCTGGGAGGCATTTTTACGCAGGAAGGTCTTGTAGAAGTCTTCGGTCAGGGCGCTGGAGCACACCAGCAACTGGCAGCTCAAGGTGCTCATCACGGCCGCCAGAATGGCCGACAGCAAGACACCGGCAACCCATGGGTTGAAGAGGATTTTTGCCAGTTCGATGAATACCCGCTCGTGGTTTTCACTGACTGGAAGGGCCACCGCCGGGTGCGCCGAGAAGTAGGCAATACCGAAGAAACCAACGGCCACGGTGCCACCCAGGCACAGGATCATCCAGGTCATGGAGATGCGACGGGCCTTGGCGATCGACTTGACCGAATCCGCCGCCATGAAGCGCGCGAGGATGTGCGGCTGACCGAAGTAGCCCAGACCCCAGCCCATCAGCGAAACGATGCCGATGAAAGAGGTGTTTTTCAGCATGTTGAAGTTGCCTGGATCTTGCGCTTCGATGGCCAGGAAGGTGGTATCGATGCCGCCGGTGGCCAGCAGCACGATGATCGGTGTCAGCAGCAGGGCGAAGATCATCAGTGTGGCTTGTACGGTGTCAGTCCAGCTCACTGCCAGGAAACCACCCACAAAGGTGTAGGCAATAGTCGCTGCAGCACCGGCCCACAGCGCAGTCTCGTAGGACATGCCGAAGGTGCTTTCAAACAGGCGGGCACCGGCAACGATGCCGGAAGCGCAGTAGATGGTGAAGAACACCAGAATCACGATCGCCGAAATAATCCGCAGCAGACCGCTTTTGTCTTCAAAACGGCTGGCGAAGTAATCCGGCAGGGTCAGTGCGTCGCCGTTGTGCTCGGTCTGCACACGCAGACGGCCGGCCACGAACAACCAGTTCAGGTAGGCGCCGACGATCAGGCCGATGGCGATCCAGCTTTCCGATAGACCGGACATGTAGATAGCGCCCGGCAAGCCCATCAACAACCAGCCGCTCATGTCCGAAGCACCGGCGGAAAGCGCGGTCACCACACTGCCCAGGCTGCGGCCGCCCAGAATATAGTCAGAAAGGTTGTTGGTGGAGCGATAGGCCATGAAGCCGATCAGCACCATTGCCGCGATGTAGATCACGAACGTGATCAAGGTTGGATTACTTACGCTCATTGAGTGACGCCCTGGCATTGTTTTTATGTAGCAGCGGCTGTTGAACCGTCGGTAAACGACTACGTTTGTCAGACGATTCTGGGGGCCGCGCATTTATGACTGATGTTTCCCCAGGAAAGCCATCAGCCGATGAACCGTTCTTTTGAACTGGTTGCACCTTTGGCGCGAATGCTATTCAACAAAGCAAATAAGGTGCAACCTCTTTCGCTCGAATAAGTTGCACCTAGTCGGGTATTTTATGAAACCAATTGTTTTTGCTCCTTTTTGGAGCAAGAAGCCGTTTTCCCAGACGTAAAAGCACCAAGCAGGCACTTCTTTTCTCTAGCGGAATATATTTCCTGACGCGCTGCCTATTTTTCCGACAAAAAAAGGGTTGCACTCGGTTGCACCTCAGCCTGCGCACGGCTAATCTTGCCGTCAGCTGATGTCACGCAGTTGTGGCAAACATGAGGATAAAAATATGGCTACCACCACCCTTGGGGTCAAACTCGATGACCCTACCCGCGAGCGCCTCAAAGCCGCCGCGACCTCGATTGATCGCACGCCCCATTGGCTGATCAAGCAGGCAATTTTCAATTACCTGGAAAAACTCGAGGGTGGTGCAACCCTGACCGAGCTGAGCGGTTTGATCAGCAAAGACGCTGACGACGCCGGTGACGTGCAGGCTGACCACGCACACCAGTGCTTCCTCGAGTTCGCTGAAAGCATCCTGCCGCAATCGGTCCTGCGCGCCTCTATCACCGCCGCCTACCGTCGCCCGGAGCCGGAAGTGGTGCCCATGCTGATGGAGCAGGCCCGCCTGCCTGCCGCCATGGCCGAAGCCACCAATAAGCTGGCCGCCTCAATTGCCGAGAAACTGCGCAATCAGAAGAGCGCCGGGGGCCGTGCCGGTATCGTTCAGGGCCTGCTGCAGGAATTCTCCCTGTCGTCCCAGGAAGGCGTGGCACTGATGTGCCTGGCCGAAGCGTTGCTGCGCATCCCGGACAAAGGCACCCGTGATGCGCTGATCCGCGACAAGATCAGCACCGGCAACTGGCAGCCCCACCTGGGCAACAGCCCCTCGCTGTTCGTCAACGCCGCCACCTGGGGCCTGTTGCTGACCGGTAAACTGGTCGCCACCCACAATGAATCAGGCCTGACTTCGTCCCTGAGCCGCATCATCGGCAAGAGCGGCGAGCCGATGATCCGCAAGGGCGTCGACATGGCCATGCGCCTGATGGGCGAGCAGTTCGTCACCGGCGAAACCATCGCCGAAGCCTTGGCCAACGCCAGCCGCTTCGAAGCCAAAGGTTTCCGCTATTCCTACGACATGCTCGGTGAAGCGGCACTGACCGAACATGACGCACAGAAATACCTCGCGTCCTACGAGCAAGCCATCCATTCCATCGGCAAGGCTTCCCACGGTCGCGGCATTTATGAAGGCCCGGGCATTTCGATCAAGCTGTCGGCCTTACACCCGCGTTACAGCCGTGCCCAGTACGAGCGCGTGATGGACGAGCTGTACCCGCGCCTGCTGTCGCTGACCCTGCTGGCCAAGCACTACGACATCGGCCTGAACATCGACGCCGAAGAAGCCGACCGCCTCGAGCTGTCGCTGGATCTGCTGGAGCGCCTGTGTTTCGAGCCGAAACTGACCGGCTGGAACGGTATCGGTTTCGTTATCCAGGCTTATCAGAAGCGTTGCCCTTACGTGATCGACTACGTGATCGACCTGGCTCGTCGCAGCCGTCATCGCCTGATGATCCGCCTGGTGAAAGGCGCGTACTGGGACAGCGAAATCAAGCGCGCCCAGGTCGAAGGTCTGGAAGGCTATCCGGTCTATACCCGCAAGGTGTACACCGACGTTTCCTACATCGCCTGTGCACGCAAACTGCTGTCGGTGCCGGAAGTCATCTACCCGCAGTTCGCCACCCATAACGCCCATACCCTGTCGGCCATTTACCATATCGCCGGTCAGAACTATTACCCGGGTCAGTACGAGTTCCAATGCCTGCACGGCATGGGCGAACCGTTGTACGAGCAAGTGGTGGGCAAGGTTTCCGAAGGCAAGTTGAACCGTCCATGCCGCGTCTACGCGCCGGTCGGCACTCACGAAACACTGTTGGCCTATCTGGTTCGTCGTCTGCTGGAAAACGGTGCGAACACTTCGTTCGTCAACCGCATCGCTGACCAGTCCATCTCGATTCAGGAGCTGGTGGCCGATCCAGTGGCCAGCATCGAGCAGATGGCGACGCTGGAAGGCGGCTTCGGCCTGCCACACCCACGTATTCCACTGCCGCGTGATCTATACGGTGCTGAACGCGCCAACTCCAGTGGCATCGATTTGGCCAACGAACACCGTCTGGCGTCGTTGTCCTGCGCACTGCTGGCTACTGCTCACAACCACTGGAAAGCCGCACCGATGCTCGGCTGCGCATCCAGCGCTGAAACCCCTGCGCCAGTCCTCAACCCGTCGGATTTGCGCGACGTGGTCGGCCATGTGCAAGAAGCCACCGTTGAAGACGTCGACAATGCCATCCAGTGCGCACTGAACGCTGCACCGATCTGGCAGGCCACCCCGCCCGCCGAGCGCGCCGCGATTCTCGAACGCGCTGCCGACCTGATGGAAGGCGAGATCCAGCCGCTGATGGGCCTGTTGGCTCGCGAAGCCGGCAAGACCTTCGCCAACGCCATCGCCGAAGTGCGTGAAGCGGTGGACTTCCTGCGTTATTACGCGGTGCAGGCACGCAACGATTTCACCAATGACGCCCACCGCCCACTGGGCCCGGTGGTGTGCATCAGCCCGTGGAACTTCCCGCTGGCGATCTTCAGCGGTCAAGTCGCCGCTGCTTTGGCGGCCGGTAACCCGGTGCTGGCCAAACCGGCCGAACAAACCCCGCTGGTGGCCGCGCAAGCGGTACGCCTGATGCTCGAAGCCGGGATTCCGGAAGGCGTGTTGCAACTGCTGCCGGGCCGTGGCGAAACCGTCGGCGCCCGTCTGGTCGGCGACGATCGGGTCAAAGGCGTGATGTTCACCGGCTCCACCGAAGTCGCTCGCTTGCTGCAACGCAATGTCGCCGGCCGTCTGGATGCCCAAGGCCGTCCGATCCCGTTGATCGCCGAAACCGGCGGCCAGAACGCCATGATCGTCGACTCCTCGGCGCTGACCGAACAAGTGGTCATCGACGTGGTGTCGTCGGCCTTCGACAGCGCCGGTCAACGCTGCTCGGCCCTGCGCGTGCTGTGCTTGCAGGAAGATTCCGCCGACCGCGTGATCGAAATGCTCAAAGGCGCCATGGCTGAATGCCGTCTCGGTAACCCGGAACGCCTGTCCGTGGACATCGGCCCGGTGATCGACGCAGAAGCCAAGGCGGGTATCGAGAAACACATCCAGGGCATGCGCGACAAAGGTCGCAGCGTGTACCAGGTGGCGATTGCCAATAGCGAAGAAGTCAAACGCGGCACCTTCGTGATGCCGACCCTGATCGAGCTGGAAAGCTTCGACGAGCTGCAACGGGAGATCTTCGGTCCGGTGCTGCACGTGGTGCGCTACAAGCGTAAAGAGATCGATCAACTGATCGGGCAGATCAACGCTTCCGGCTACGGCCTGACGCTGGGCGTACACACCCGCATCGACGAAACCATCGCCAAGGTGATCGACAACGTCAACGCCGGTAACATCTACGTCAACCGCAACATCGTTGGCGCGGTGGTCGGCGTGCAACCGTTCGGCGGCGAAGGCCTGTCGGGCACCGGTCCGAAGGCTGGTGGTCCGCTGTACTTGTACCGCCTGCTGTCGACGCGTCCTACCGACGCGATCGAACAGTCCTTCGTTCGTGGCGATGCACTGAGCGCTCCGGATGTTCGTCTGCGCGACGCCATAAGCAAGCCGCTGACCGCCCTGCAAACCTGGGCCGACAGCAACAAGCTGACCGATCTGAGCGCACTCTGCGGACAGTTCGCCGCCCAATCGCAAAGCGGTATTACCCGCCAGCTGAACGGCCCGACCGGCGAGCGCAACAGCTACGCCATCCTGCCGCGCGAGCACGCATTGTGCCTGGCGGAAGCCGAGGCCGATCTGCTGACCCAACTGGCTGCGGTATTGGCCGTGGGCGGTTCGGCGGTATGGCCGGAAACTGAATTGACCAAGGCACTGTTCGCACGTCTGCCGAAGGAAATTCAGGCGCGGATCAAGCGGGTTGCCGATTGGAACAAGGACGAAGTGCTCTTCGATGCCGTCCTGCATCACGGCGACTCCGACCAGCTGCGCGCGGTCTGCCAGCAAGTGGCCAAACGTGCCGGGGCTATCGTCGGGGTTCAGGGCTTGTCCCACGGCGAAACCAACATTGCGCTGGAGCGTCTGGTGATCGAGCGTGCTCTGAGCGTCAATACTGCTGCTGCAGGTGGTAACGCCAGCTTGATGACTATCGGTTAAACCGCAATACGACCGGGACGCCTGCAATGGGCGCCCGGTTGCCGAACCCTGTGGGAGCGAGCTTGCTCGCGATAGCGGTCTGTCAGTCACATCAGTTCTGGATGTGCCGCCGCCATCGCGAGCAAGCTCGCTCCCACATTTGATTAGCGGTGCTCGGACTGCACCATCACGCTCATCAATCATCCTGTTCACCCCGCCCTCCCCCCACCTAGACTCGGCCTATTCCAAAAAAAGGTAAGCCGCTATGTCCGAGACGTTGCTCAGTTCCCGCAATCTGGCTTTCGAGCTGTACGAAGTCCTCGATGCCGAGGGCCTGACTCAGCGTGAGCGGTTCGCCGAGCACAATCGCGAGACGTTCGATGCCGCCATCGGCACGGCACGCAGCATTGCCGAGAAGTTCTTCGCCCCACACAACCGCAAGGGCGACGAGAACGAACCGCGCTACGAAGACGGCCAGGCGATCCTGATTCCAGAGGTGAAACCGGCGGTCGATGCCTTCCTTGAAGCCGGCTTCCTCAACGCCGCGCGCAGTTTCGAAGCCGGCGGCATGCAACTGCCTACCCTGCTCTCGCAAGCCTGCTTCGCGCATTTTCAATCGGCCAACGCGGCGTCGACCTCCTACCCGTTTCTGACCATGGGTGCGGCGAATCTGATCGAAAGCTTCGGCACCGATGAGCAGAAACAACGCTTCCTGCAACCGATGATCGACGGCCGTTTCTTCGGCACCATGGCGCTGACCGAGCCCCATGCCGGCTCGTCACTGTCGGACATCCGCACCCGCGCCGAACCGGCCGCCGATGGCACTTATCGGCTCAAGGGCAACAAGATTTTCATCTCCGGTGGCGATCACTCGTTGTCGGAAAACATCGTGCACATGGTGCTGGCCAAGCTGCCGGATGCGCCGGCCGGGGTGAAGGGCATTTCGCTGTTTATCGTGCCCAAGTTCCTGGTCAACGATGACGGCAGTCTCGGCAAGCGCAACGACGTATTGCTCGCTGGGCTGTTCCATAAGATGGGCTGGAAAGGCACCACCTCCACCGCGCTGAACTTCGGCGATAACGGCGAGTGTGTCGGCTATCTGGTGGGCAAACCGCACCACGGCCTGAGCTACATGTTCCAGATGATGAACGAGGCGCGGATCGGCGTCGGCATGGGCGCGGTGATGCTCGGTTACGCCGGTTATCTCTACTCGCTGGAATACGCTCGCGAGCGTCCGCAAGGTCGTCTGCCAGACAGCAAAGACCCGAATACCGCACCGGTCTCGATCATTCAACACGCCGACGTCAAACGCATGCTGCTGACCCAAAAAGCCTACGTCGAAGGCGCTTTCGACCTCGGTCTGTATGCGGCGCGCTTGTTCGATGACACCACGACCCTTGAGACCGAAGCCGAACGCAAACAGGCCCATGAACTGCTGGACTTGCTGACGCCGATCGTCAAATCCTGGCCGTCGGAGTTTTGCCTGAAAGCCAACGAACTGGCGATCCAGATTCTCGGCGGCCACGGCTACACCCGCGAATACCCGGTGGAGCAGTACTACCGCGACAACCGCCTGAACCCGATCCACGAAGGTACTCACGGCATCCAGTCGCTGGACCTGCTGGGACGCAAACTCGCACAGAACGGTGGCGCCGGGCTCAAGCAATTGATTCGCTTGATCGCCGACACTGCCGAGCGTGCGCAAAACCATGAATCCCTGGATGCACTGCGCCAGCCCCTTGAGAAGCTGGTTGCACGGCTGCAAAGCGTGACCATCGGCCTGCTGACCGATTTGGGCCAGGGCAAGGTCAACAGCAGCCTGGCCAACTCGGCGCTGTATCTCAAAGCCTTCGGCCACACGGTGATCGGCTGGCGCTGGCTGGAGCAGGCGATCCATGCCGAGGAAGGGTTGGCCAAGGGGAATGTGGCGGATGTCAGTTTCTATAAAGGCAAACTGCAGGCCGCGCGATACTTCCTGACCTGGGAAGTACCGGGCTGCCATCATGAGCTAGCGATTCTTGAGGCGCGGGATGATACGTGCCTGAGCATGCAGGATGAGTGGTTCTAACTAGAACCTTGTGGCACGGCTGAAATCCATTCGCGAGCAAGCCCGCTCCCACACTAGTTCTGCGGTGAACACATTATTTGTGAGCACCAGTGATCGAATGTGGGAGCGGGCTTGCTCGCGATGGCGTCAGCACAGACAACGCATTTATCAGCTCAACCTGAACCCACCCATCTGCCGCGCCAAATCATCGGCCAACCGCTGCAACGTCTGGCAATCCTCACGACACGCCCGCACTTCAGCGGCAGTCGCCCGGGCCAGATCCGAGATGCCTTGCACGTTACGATTGATCTCTTCAGTCACCGCCGACTGCTCTTCGGTGGCGGTCGCCACTTGGTGATTCATGTCGCTGATGCGCTCGACTTGCCCGGTGATCGCCGTCAGCGAAGCCCCAGTACGTTGGCTGGATTCGACACCAGTCCCCGTCGCTGCTTGCCCCGAATGCATCGACGACACGGCATTTTCCGCGCCCTGTTTGAGGCTCTGGATCATCTGCTGGATTTCATCGGTGGACGACTGGGTCCTGCGCGCCAGAGTCCGCACTTCATCGGCAACCACCGCAAATCCTCGGCCCATATCCCCTGCTCGCGCCGCTTCAATCGCCGCATTCAACGCCAGTAGATTGGTCTGCTCGGAAATGCCTCGAATCACCGCCAACACCTGATCGATAGAGGCCACCTGAGTTGCCAACTCGCCCACCGCACCGGCGGCGATGCCAATTTCATCGGACATGCTTTCGATATGGCGGATCGACCCACCGACCGCTTCCCGCGCCTGCAAAGCTTCATCGCGAGCGGTTTGCGAGGCGACGGCGGCATGGCCGGCGTTTTGCGCGATTTCCTGCACGGTGAGGCCCATCTCATGCACGGCAGTGGCGACCATGTCGGTCATTTCCTGCTGCCGGCCGGAGCGTTCGGCGGTGTTATCCACCACCAACACGACCTGCCCGACGGCGGTACGTAAACGCTCACTGGTGGCCAGGACTTCGCCGATCATCTCACGCTGACTGTCGAGGAAACGATTGAAGCCGCGCGCCAGATCACCCAGCTCATCGGCTCGTGAAGAATCTAACCTGTGGGTCAAATCGCCACCACCGCTACCAATCGCCACCAATGCCGCTGTTACCTGACGGATTGGCCGCACCAGTCCACGCGCCAGCAACACCACTAACAACAGGCAAACCAGAGCCACGCCCAAACCGATGGCGCTGGTCATCCACATCGCCTGCCGGGCCTCGGAGTAGATCTGCGATTGCGGCACTTCGGCCACCAGGGTCCAGCCCAAATCCCGCAACGGGAGGCTCAGGGCCAGGAAGTCTTCGCCATCACGGACGAAACTGCTGCTGATCAGCCCCTGATGCCCCATCACCGCCTGCGCTGCCGGACCACCGATCTGCTCGGCCAATTGGCGTTTGTTGCTCAATTCAGCGTCTGGATGCACCTGGATCAAACCGTCGGAACGCACCAGATAGACCTTGCCGCGCTCACCGAAGCTGAAGTTGTGAATCAACTCCGACAGCTCGCGCATGCTCAGGCCCAGCCCGGCAACGCCCAGGACTTTGCCGCCCTCCTCGACCTTGAGGTCGATAAACAGCGCCAACTCTCCGGTGCGGGTGTCTTTGTCGATGTTCAGGGTGCGCGGCTGATTGCTGTCCAGGAAGGAGTAGAACCAGGCGTCGGTTAGAGTGGATCGGCTCAGGGTCCGATCAAGGCCTTTTTCGGTGTAGTAGTGGCTCGACTCGGAGCCGGCGATCAGCGCGGTAAAGGCTTTGTGCTCGGAGCGGATACTTTCCAGGTAGCTGATGAAACTGTTGGTCTGGGCGCTGTTTTCGCCCCCGGCCAGCCATTCGCGCACCATGCTGTTGCTGGCGATGTCTTTGGCGGCGGTCAGCGGCTGGACCAGAATCCGTTCGATGTCATTGCGCATCGCTTCGATGCTGGAGGGCAGCGCCTTCTCCACCAAATAGCTCTGGGCCAGGCGGTTGACCACCAGGGTATAAATGCCAACCACGATCAGAATACTGACCAGCAGGGCGGTGCCCATACTCAGGATCAACTGCCATTGAATACTGCGTCGCCAGAACTGCATGGAGCACCCCCAAAGAATAAGAGGCTGAAACACTGCAACAGCCATGCCGATTGTATACAAACCACAAAACAGTTTGTTCGACAGCTTATTCTTTGGTTGTGTTCAATTCGATCAGGCTTGGCCGATCGTCCGTGAAATCACTTCAACCGTGGCGCTGACTTGCTCTTGGTAACGGTCGAGTTCCTGCTTGTGCCGTTTCTGCATGTCGATCTGCTGCGAGCACAGATTCATCGCCGCCAGCACCAACAGTTTGTCTCCAATCAGAGTCGGGTATTTCTTTTTGGTGTTGGCCAGAGCGGCCTTCAGCATTAAAGCGGCGTCCAGCAGGGTCTGCTCTTCCCCGGCCGGAGCCTTGATCGAATAGTCCTCCCCGAGAATCGAGACGACTTTTATCCCGTCGGCGCCGTTTCTCATGCGCTCACAGGACCTGCGCTGACACGCTCAACCAGGGCTTGAATGCGCGCGGCGGTGGCGCCCTGCTTTTCTTCCTGCTCCATCAGGCTCAGTTGCAGGCTTTCGTTTTCATCCTTGGCCTGGGCCAGTTCTGCGCTCAGGGTTTGGTTTGTGCCGAGCAGATCCTGGTTCTGTTGCACCAGCTCACTGACCAGCTGTTCCAATTGGCTTAGGGATGCTTCCAACATTTTGATTTCTCAGGCATTTTCAAAGGGCGCGTACGATAAAGAAAAGTCATCATGGATGCCAGGGTTATCCGGGCCGGACGCCTTGATTTTCCTGGCGACAACCTTGCTTGCGAGTTTTAAAGACTGCGATTTGTCCATCTGGTTCCTGATGATTCGTCGCAGCGCCTAACCTGCGACAAAATCGCACAGGAGCTCAAGACTTTAGTCTTATGACCGATAGGTCACCTATACCCAGTCTCAGCTCCCGCATGGATGCGCTCTTTTCGGTGACCACTAATGTCCCTTCGTAATATGAACATCGCACCGCGGGCGTTCCTTAGCTTTGCCTTGATCGGCAGCCTGATGTTGATTCTGGGTGTATTTGCCTTGAATCAGATGAGCAAGATCCGCGGGGCTGCTGAAGACATCACCCTGAACAGCGTACCGAGCATCAAGAGTCTCGATGAGTTCACTCAACTCAGCCTGCGCCTGCGGGTACTGTCCTACCGTCTACTGGTCAACCGCGAACCCGATGTCCAGCAAAAGACCATGGAACTGCTCGACACCCGCAACCAGCAGATCCGTGCCGCACAGAGCGTCTATGAAAAGCTGATCAGCAGCCCGCAGGAACGCGCGGCCTACGACCAGTACGTGCAATTGCTGGGTCAATACCGCCAGATTGAAGACCGGATGAAGACGCTGTCGCGTAATAACCAGGTCGACGAATTGCGCGCATTGCTGAACAGCGAATTGCTGACCAACTCCGAAGCGATTAACACCGTGCTGAACCGCCTGCTCGAAATCAACACACAGCAGACCGTCGACACCAATCAGCAGGCCGCCGATCAGTACTCCTCCGCGTTCGATCTGGTGGTCGCACTGCTGGTCATCGCTACCGGCCTGACTTTGCTGTTCGCCTGGTTACTGACCAACAGCATTACCCAACCGATCGCCAATGCTTTGAGCGCTGCCGAAGAAATCGCCGAAGGCAATCTGACCCGGCCGATCAAGGTCGATGGCAGCGACGAAGCGGGCCGTCTGTTGCTGGCCATGTCGAAGATGCAGGAAAAACTGCGCGACACCCTGCAACGGATTTCCGGTTCTGCCACGCAGTTGGCGTCTGCTGCTGAAGAATTGAACAGCGTCACCGACGAAAGCGCCCGTGGACTGACTCAGCAGAACAACGAAATCGAACAGGCTGCCACCGCAGTCAATGAAATGACCAGTGCCGTGGAAGAAGTCGCGCGCAATGCGGTGAGCACCTCCGAAGCCTCGAAAAACGCTACCACCTCTGCCGGCGATGGCCGCGATCTGGTACAGGAAACCGTCAGCGCCATCGAACGCATGAGCGGTGACGTGCAGAGCACCGCAACGCTGATTGGCAACCTGGCGGAAGAATCGCGGGACATCGGCAAAGTGCTGGACGTGATTCGTGGCCTGGCCGACCAGACCAACCTGCTGGCGCTGAACGCCGCGATTGAAGCGGCGCGCGCCGGTGAAGCGGGTCGTGGTTTTGCTGTAGTGGCGGATGAAGTTCGCGCCCTGGCGCACCGCACCCAGCAGTCCACCAGCGAAATCGAACGCATGATCGGCAGCATCCAGAGCGGCACCGAACACGCCGTCAACTCGATGCGCAACAGCACCGAGCGCGCCGAATCGACGCTGAACATCGCCAAGGGCGCTGGCCTGTCGCTGGACACCATCAACAGCGCCATCGTCGAAATCAACGAACGCAACCTGGTCATCGCCAGCGCCGCCGAAGAACAGGCGCAGGTCGCCCGTGAAGTCGACCGCAACCTGGTGAACATTCGCGACCTGTCGGTGCAATCGGCCACCGGCGCCAACCAGACCAGCGCCGCGAGCAATGAGCTGTCGCGTTTGGCTGTGGACCTGAACACTATGGTTGGGCGGTTTAGCCTGTAAGTAGCGGCGCCCTTCAGGACCACCCCTCACCCCAACCCTCTCCCCACGGGGGAGAGGGAGCTGACCGTGAGTTTCTCTCGAGATCCTGCGACCTGGGATATCGAGTTGAATGGAGGTTTTGAAAACCATACAAATCGGCTCCCTTTCCCCCCTCTCCCCCATGGGGAGAGGGCTGGGGTGAGGGGTGGGCTTCAAGCCAAGCGAAGATCTCGACCTCACCCTCTAAAAGCTTTTTGACAGCATCACATTTCAACAGGTTAGAATCGATGGCACGCAGACTGCATGGTCAGTTTGTGCCCGCCTTTCTGCTTCTGGAGTACTGCCATTGAATGCGACGACCATCAACAGCCTGTTCTTGATCGGCGCGTTGCTGGTAGGTGCGAGCATTCTGGTGAGTTCTCTTTCGTCCCGCCTTGGTATCCCGATTCTGGTGATCATCCTGGCCGTGGGCATGGCCGCTGGCGTTGACGGCGGCGGGATCATCTTCGATAACTACCCCACAGCGTATCTGGTCGGCAACCTCGCCCTTGCGGTGATCCTGCTCGACGGCGGCCTGCGCACACGGGTCGCGAGTTTCCGCGTGGCGTTATGGCCGGCACTCTCGCTGGCCACGATCGGTGTGCTGATCACCACCGGCCTGACCGGCATGGCGGCCGCATGGCTGTTCGACCTGAACCTCATTCAAGGCCTGCTGATCGGCGCCATCGTCGGCTCAACCGACGCCGCGGCGGTGTTCTCGCTGCTGGGCGGCAAAGGTCTGAACGAACGGGTTACCGCCAGTCTCGAGATCGAATCCGGCAGCAACGATCCGATGGCGGTGTTCCTCACCGTGACCCTGATCGACATGCTCGCCAGCGGCGAGACCGGTCTGCACTGGAATCTTCTGGTTCACCTGATCCGCGAATTCGGTATCGGCGGCATCATCGGCCTGGGCGGCGGCTGGCTGATGCTGCAATTGGTCAACCGGATCAAGCTGGCCTCCGGCCTTTACCCTATTCTGGTGATCAGTGGCGGCCTCGTCGTTTTCGCCCTGACCAACGCCCTGCACGGCAGCGGCTTCCTCGCGGTGTACCTGTGTGGGCTGGTGATCGGCAACCGCCCGGTGCGCAGTCGTCACGGCATTCTGCACATGCTCGACGGCATGGCCTGGCTGGCACAGATCGGCATGTTCCTGGTGCTGGGCCTGCTGGTCACCCCCCACGATTTGTTGCCGATCGCCCTGCCGGCCCTGGGCCTGGCGCTGTGGATGATCCTGTTTGCCCGCCCACTCTCGGTGGTGGCCGGCTTGCTGCCGTTCAAGGCCTTCCATGGTCGCGAGAAGGCCTTTATCGCCTGGGTCGGGCTACGCGGAGCGGTCCCGATCATTCTCGCGGTGTTCCCGCTGATGGCCGGGCTGCCCCATGCTCAGCTCTACTTCAACCTCGCGTTCTTTATCGTATTGGTCTCACTGCTGGTGCAAGGCACCAGCCTGCCGTGGGTCGCCAAACTGCTGAAAGTCACAGTACCGCCGGAGCCTGCGCCAATCTCCCGAGCGGCGCTCGAAGTGCATGTCACCAGTGAGTGGGAGCTGTTCGTCTACCGCCTCGGTGCGGAAAAATGGTGCATCGGTGCGGCACTGCGTGAGCTGAAAATGCCCGAAGGCACCCGCATCGCGGCACTGTTTCGGGGCCAGCAACTGCTCCATCCGTCGGGTAGCACGGTGCTCGAAGTCGACGATTTGCTCTGCGTAATCGGCCATGAACACAACCTTCCAGCCCTCGGAAAACTGTTCAGCCAGGCACCACAACGGGGTCTGGATTTGCGCTTCTTCGGCGACTTCGTACTCGAAGGCGACGCCCAGCTGGGTGCGGTTTCGGCGTTGTACGGGCTGCAACTGGACGGCCTTGATCCAGACATGCCGCTGAGCCGCTTCATTACCTATAAAGTGGGCGGTGCGCCAGTAGTCGGTGACCAGGTGGAGTGGAACAACACCATCTGGACAGTTGCCGTGATGGACGGGAACAAGATTGGCAAAGTGGGCGTCAGATTCCCCGAAGGAAGTCGCCCAGGTCCCGGGTTGTTCCTCTAAACTGCTCCCACTTTCCACTGTTTCGACCGGTATCTATGTCAACCCTGCGCACTTATTTCGCTATTGTCCTGCTTGGGCTGAGTCTTTCTGTCGGCGCGCTGCAAGCAGCTGATCTGCCTTCCAGTGAGTCGGTCCAGCAGAGCCTGGACAAAATTGCTGCTCGCAAACTGCCTGAGGCTGACCAAAAAGCCCTGCAAGCGATTCTGCAGCAGACGTTGACCCAGCTGGCCAACAAGCAGGATTACGAACAGAAACTGACCAACCTCAAACAGCAACTGGGCACCGCACCACGCCAGAACACCGAAAACCAACGCGAACTGGTGCGTCTCAAGGCCACCAAGGTGGTACCTGTAGCGCAACGTTATGCCAACCTGCCAGTCCCGCAACTCGAGCAGTTATTGACCGAACGCAGCACTCAACAGGGCGATTTGCAGAAAGCCCTGGCCGAGGCCAACAGCCTGATCATCACCGCCCAGACCCGTCCGGAACGGGCTCAGGCCGAGATAAGCAGCAGCCAGACGCGCATCCAGCAAATCAACGGCATCCTGAAACTCGGCAGGGACAACGGCAAGCCACTGAGCGCCGAACAGCGCGACCTGCTCAATGCCGAACTGGCCGCGCTCAATGCATTGATTCCGTTACGCCGTCAGGAACTGGCGGGTAACAGCCAACTGCAAGATCTGGGCAACAGTCAGCACGACTTGCTCATGGAAAAAACCGCGCGCATGGAGCAGGAAATCCAGGACCTGCAAACCCTGATCAACCAGAAGCGCCTGGCCCAATCCCAGGAGACGGTGACCCAACAGTCGATCGAAGCGCAAAAATCCGGTGGCAGCAGCCTGCTCGCCACCGAAAGCGCAGCCAATCTGAAACTGTCCGACTACCTGCTTAAAAGCACAGACCGTCTCAATGAAGTCACCCAGCAAAACCTGCAGACCAAGCAGCAGTTGGACAGCGTGACCCAAAGCGACGCAGCCCTGGACGAGCAGATCAATGTGCTCAAGGGCAGCCTGCTGCTCTCCAAGATTCTCTACAAACAGAAACTATCCCTGCCACGCCTTAAGCTCGACCGTAATCTGGCCGACCAGATCGCCGACATTCGCTTGTACCAGTTCGAGGTCAGCCAGCAACGAGAACTGCTCAGCAGCCCGAGCAGCTATGTCGATACCCTGCTGGCAACCCAGCCGCCGGAGCAAGTCACACCACAGTTGCGCAAAAATCTGCTCGAACTGGCGATCACTCGCGCCGATCTGCTGGAACGGCTGAACCGCGAACTGAGCGCCGTGCTCAACGAGTCCATCACCCTGCAACTGAATCAGAAACAGCTGCTCAGCACCGCGCAAAGCCTGCGTGCAACCCTCGACGAACAGATGTTCTGGATTCCCAGCAACAAGCCTCTGGACTTCGAATGGATACGGGCGGTGCCCGACCGGCTGGAAAGACAGGTCACCACGCTGCCATGGGCGTCCAGCCTGAGCGAGCTGGCCGACGGCCTGACCCAGCGCCCTCTACTGTTCTTGCCGCTGGCGTTCCTCATCGGCGCCTTGCTGTGGAGACGCAAGTACCTCTATGCCCGGCTGAACAAGGTTCACCAGGACATCGGCCATTTCAAGCGCGACAGCCAATGGCATACGCCGCAGGCGATTCTGATCAACATCCTCCTGGCGATGCCGGTTTCCCTGGCATTGGCCTTGTGCGGCTTCGCCTTGCAGATCGATGCCCGAGGACAGAACACCAACTTGGGCGCGGCGCTGCTGCAAATTTCCCAGGCCTGGCTGGTGTTCTACACCGCCTACCGGATCCTCGCGCCGGGCGGTGTAGCCGAGCTGCATTTTCGCTGGGAGAAACGCCAGGTCGAGTTTCTCCAGGGCTGGGTCCGCCGACTCGGGCTGGTGGTGTTGGCACTGGTGGCGGTGGTCGCCGTCGCGGAGCTGCAACCCGCGACATTGGCCGATGACGTCCTCGGGATGCCCGTGGTCCTGACCTGCTACGCCTTGATGACCTGGTTGCTCAGTCGCCTGCTCGTCAGTAGTCCGACACACCATGATGCTTCGCTATTTCGCAAAGCCGTCGGGATGCTGTTCACTGCCTTGCCGATCGCCTTGTTCATCGCTGTGTGCTTCGGCTATTACTACACCGCGCTGAAACTCAGCGACCGACTGATCAACACCCTTTACCTGCTTATGTTCTGGCTGGTGATCGAAGCCACTTTCGCCCGTGGCCTGGGGGTCGCGGCGCGACGTCTGGCCTATCAGCGTGCGCTGAGCAAGCGCCAGGCGGCCAAGGAAGCCGGTGATGGCGAAGCGGTAGTCGAAGAGCCCACACTGGATATCGAGCAGGTCAACGAACAGTCCATGCGTTTGATCCGTCTGGCGCTGCTCGGTGGTTTCATCGCCGCGCTGTATTGGGTCTGGTCGGACCTGATCACGGTCTTCTCGTATCTGGACAACATTACCCTCTACGAATACACCAGCGGTACCGGCGTCAACATCAGCATGGTGCCGATCAGTATTGGTGACTTGGTGGGGGCGCTCATCATCATCGGCATTACCTTCGCCCTGGCGCGCAACCTGCCCGGCCTATTGGAAGTTTTGGTGTTATCTAAGCTCAACCTGGCTCAGGGCAGCGCCTACGCCACCACGACGCTGCTGTCCTACGTGATCGCCGGGATCGGTTTCGTCTCCACGCTGTCCACACTCGGCGTGAGCTGGGACAAACTGCAATGGCTGGTGGCGGCGCTCTCGGTGGGTCTGGGCTTCGGGATGCAGGAGATCTTCGCCAACTTCATCTCGGGGATCATGATTCTCTTCGAGCGCCCGGTACGGATCGGCGACACCATCACCATCGGCAACCTGTCCGGCACGGTGAGCAAGATCCGCATTCGTGCCACGACGATCACCGACTTCGACCGCAAGGACATCATTGTCCCGAACAAGACGTTTATTACCGGGCAACTGATCAACTGGTCGCTGACGGACACCATCACTCGGGTCACCCTCAAGCTCGGCGTCGACTACGGCTCTGACCTTGATATGGTCCGCGAGCTACTGCTCAAGGCAGCCAATGAAAACCCGCGCGTGCTCAAGGACCCCGCGCCGTCGGTGTACTTCCTGAATTTCGGCGAGAGCACGCTCGACCACGAGCTGCGTATTCACGTACGCGACCTCGGCGACCGTAACCCGGCGCTCGATGAGATCAACCGCTTCATCAACCGCGAGTTCAAGAAACACCACATCAACATTTCGTTCCGGCAGATGGAGGTCTACCTGAAAAACCTCCACGGTGAGGAGTACAAACTGGTGCCCATCAAACCGGAAACCAAAACCATCGCTCCAGCGCCCGATGGCAAACGGCCGCCAGAGCCGCCATCGGCTGAACTCGACTAACCACGCCATCCCTAGCAGAATGCTCGGACATTCTGCTGGAGATGGCCGTTGAAAGCCCTCGACGAACTGACCTTCGACAATCGCTTCGCCCGCCTGGGCGACGCGTTCTCAACCAATGTGCTGCCCGAGCCCATCAACGATCCACGGCTGGTGGTGGCCAGCCCCGCCGCCATGGCGCTGCTCGATCTTGACCCGGCGGTAGCCGAGACACCGGTGTTTGCCGAACTGTTCAGCGGGCATAAGCTCTGGGCCGAAGCCGAGCCTCGGGCGATGGTTTATTCCGGGCATCAGTTCGGCTCCTACAACCCACAACTGGGGGACGGGCGCGGGCTGCTGCTGGGCGAGGTCTACAACGAGGCGGGCGAGCATTGGGACCTGCACCTCAAGGGCGCCGGCCAGACACCGTATTCGCGCATGGGCGATGGCCGGGCCGTGCTGCGCTCATCAATCCGCGAGTTTCTGGCTTCTGAAGCCCTGCAGGCGCTGGGTATCCCCACCACGCGTGCGCTGTGTGTGATTGGCTCGAGCACGCCTGTCTGGCGCGAGAAGCAGGAACGGGGAGCGATGGTGCTGCGCCTGGCCCCAAGCCATCTGCGCTTTGGGCATTTCGAATATTTTTACTACACCAAAAAACCCGAACAACAGAAGCAGCTCGGCGAGCACGTGCTGGCGATGCATTTTCCAGAGTGTCTGGAACAACCCGAACCGTATCTGGCGATGTTCCGCGAGATCGTCGAGCGCAACGCCGAGCTGATCGCCAAATGGCAGGCTTATGGTTTCTGCCACGGCGTGATGAACACCGACAACATGTCGATTCTCGGCATCACCTTCGATTTCGGCCCGTTTGCCTTTCTCGATGACTTCGACGCCAATTTCATCTGCAACCATTCCGATGATCAAGGCCGCTACTCCTTCAGCAATCAGGTGCCCATCGGCCAGTGGAACCTCAGTGCACTGGCTCAGGCCCTGACACCGTTCATCAGCGTCGATGCCCTGCGCGAAACCCTTGGCCTGTACTTCCCGTTGTACCAGGCCCACTACCTTGACCTGATGCGCCGCCGCCTCGGCCTGACCACCGCCGAAGACGACGACCAGAAACTTGTCGAAGGTTTGCTGCAGTTGATGCAAAACAGCAGTGTCGACTACAGCCTGTTTTTCCGTCGATTGGGTGATGAGTCCGCCGAGTTGGCCGTCGCCCGCCTGCGCGACGACTTCGTCGACCTCAAGGGTTTCGATGCCTGGGCCGAGCGCTACACCGCCCGTGTTGCCCGAGAAGGCGCAGAGGATCAAGAACAGCGCCGCACCCGCATGCACGCGGTCAACCCGCTCTATATCCTGCGCAACTATCTGGCGCAAAAAGCCATCGATGCGGCAGAAAGCGGCGACTATGCAGAGGTTCGTCGCCTGCACGCGGTACTGAGCAAGCCGTTCGAAGAACAGCCGGGAATGGAGAGTTATGCGGAACGACCGCCCGAGTGGGGCAAGCATCTGGAGATCAGTTGTTCGTCATGAGAATGGGTCAATCTTGAGGGTCAATTGCACTGACAACTCGTGAAACGATATCCATCATCGTCACGTCGTCGAGACGTTCGATAAACTTGGCAGAACCCTCTCGGACTCGTTGCTCGATATCAAAACTGCGCACCTGATTACACACCGCGACGCCATTGGTCTCGTGCCCGGTGACAACCACCGCCAAACCTGAGTTTCGGCTAAAGCTGCCGCCGCTGGTCACCGGGACGGTCATGCTCACTCCCAAGGCATTGATCTCTCGCGGTGTTATTACAACAAACCGGTGGCGGTTCATCATCTCTCGACCCGCCACCGGGTTCGGATCAATCCAGTAAACATCACCTCGTTGCGGGGCCTGTCGACGAACCATCAGCCCAACTCCCGGCCAACTGGATCGCCTTCACGAGCCCAAGCTGTTTCAGCGTTCAACTCCGCGATTTCGTCGGCCCCTTCCAGCAGTTGAGCCAAGGTATAGCGCTTGCGCACTGGCTTTACGACTGGCCGAGCTATCAATTCGCCATCGACCACATTCAGCTCCAATTGCGCGCCCACCTCCAGATGCAGCAGTTTCAATAAAGTCGGCGGGATGGTCATCACCGCAGCACCGCCTTGTCGGCGGATTTTAGAAGTCACGGACATGAGTGGACTCCGATCCATAATAAGGTTGATATCGATATCTCGATAAGTGCAACAAAAGTAGCACGCAGCTGGGAGCAAAGCGAATTCCTCACTAGGTCACTTGAAAGTGTTGAACGCTGTTCCCAGCCTAGACCTGCGACGTAAGCGGCCAACCTCAAATAGGTGAGTTCATGCGACTACAAGGGAAGGCGGCACTGCGCAACTTGTTGCGCAACAGCCTGTGCATAACTCTGTTGATATCTCCTCGCAGGCCATACACCACAAGCCTCTCAGGCTACTGCGCAAGAACTTGCGCAGCAGTGCGCAGCTTCTTGCGCAACTTTCTTCGCGAATCACTGAATAAAGCTGGAAAAACGCCCGAGGCAATATCTATCTAATTGATTTATATAGATTATTTTTTAGTGGCATGGACCTTGATAGCTGTCAGGCACCAGAGGGCGATTTTGCCTCCTGGGCACCATCAGCTATTTAGGCAAGGAAAGCACTTATGCCAACACCCGCGTATTTGACCCTCAGTGGCACCAAACAAGGCTTTATTACCGAAGGCAACTTCACTCAAGATTCGGTCGGCAATATCTATCAGGAAGGCCATGAAGACCAGATCCTGGTTCAGGCATTCAGCCATCAAGTCATCATTCCTCGCGACCCGCAATCCGGGCAGCCGACCGGGCAGCGTATTCACAAACCGCTGATGATCACAAAGATCTTCGACAAGTCCTCGCCACTGCTTTTCACAGCACTGACTACCGGTGAAAAACTGATCGAATGCCATCTGGAGTGGTACCGCACCTCCGCCGCCGGTACCCAAGAGGCCTATTACACCATCACACTGGAAGACGCCATTATCGTCGACATCCAATCGCGCATGCCGAACTGCCAGAATCCGGATAATGCGCACTTCACCCACCTGGAAGACGTGTACTTCAGCTACCGCAAAATCACTTGGGAGCATATAGCCTGCGGTACCTCCGGTTCCGACGACTGGCGTACCCCTGTCGCTGGCTAAGCCGGACCGCTGCACCGCATCGACCGGCTCTGCTGGTCGATGTTGTTAATAACATCTGAAAAATCAGAACCTCTGTGCGCTGCCCCCCAGCCACCCACGCCTTGATAATCCCTGCCTGCGACTCCAAATAAGCTTCATTGCCTATTCTCCGGAGCCCGCTCATGTCCGACCCACTGCTGATCCCCTGCCCCCACTGTAATGGCCTCAACCGCATCCCCGCCGAACGCCTGAACGACAAGCCCAAGTGTGGCCGTTGCAAAGCCGAGGTATTGCTCCACAAGCCGTTCGAGTTGAAACAGGGTGATTACGCCAGTCAGATCAAGGGTGATTTACCGTTGCTGGTGGATGTGTGGGCGGATTGGTGCGGACCATGCAAGTCATTTGCGCCGGTGTTTGAGCAGGCGGCGGGACAGTTGGCGGGCAAGTGCCGCTTGGCCAAACTGGACAGCGAGGCCAATCAGCAGTTGTCGGCGCAGCTGGGGATTCGCTCGATTCCCAGCCTGATTCTGTTCAAAAACGGCCAGGAAATCGCACGCCAGAGCGGCGCCTTCCCGTTACCGCAGTTGCTGAGCTGGTTGCGCAGTCAGGGCATCTGACTGCCGGCTGTCAGGCGTTTTCCAGCAAGGCGTGCAACTCGACAAACTGCTGGGTCAGCTTGTGCCGAGGGTCGAGGTGGATCAGCGGCATGTTGGCCTGATGGGATTCGCGCATGCGCACTGAGCTGCCCAGGTATACCGGCAGCACCGGTAGACCTTCGCTGATCAGTTCGTCGAGTATCTGCTGCGGCAGGCTGGCGCGGGCCTGGAACTGGTTGACCACAATGCCTTCGACTTGAAGGTCTTCGTTGTGGTCTTCCTTGAGCTCTTCAATTTCTGCCAGCACGCCGTAGAGCGCCTGGCGCGAGAAGCTGTCGCAGTCGAAGGGGATCAATACACGGTCGGCGGCGATCAATGCGGACACTGCATAGAAGTTCAGCGCCGGCGGGGTGTCGAGATAGATCCGGTCGTAGTCTTCTGCCAACTCATCCAGCAGTTTGCGCAGTTTGTTGATCTTGTGTTTCGCCTCAAGCTTTGGCTGCAGGTCAGCCAGTTCGGCAGTGGCAGTGACCACGTGCAGGTTGTCAAACGGGGTTTCGTAGATATCCACCTGGTTTTTTTTAGCGAACGGCCCGGAAGACAGGGTCTGTTTGAAGAAGTCGGCGATGCCCATGGGGATATCGTTGCCGGTAAGCCCGGTGAGGTATTGAGTGGAATTGGCCTGAGCATCGAGATCCACCAGCAGGGTTCGGTAGCCTTCATGGGCACTGACCGCTGCCAGATTGCAGGCAATACTGGATTTGCCTACACCACCTTTCTGATTGAACACCACGCGCCGCATGTCAAAACCTCCGTGTATCAAAGAATGACCGAGTGTAGTGGTCCACGGCTCTGCTTAGCTACCTCCTCGGAGGGAGATGTAGGAGCAGCCGGTCGACGCTCGATTGGTCCGGGCGGCGTTCCGACGATAGACTCAAGGGCGGCGCGTTTGTTCAGAAAACACGCGTTATCGTTAACGTCCATCGCGAGCAAGCTCGCTCCTACAAAAACCGGACAATGACCCAACAGCACTTTTTCCCCGAGAATGTGTCTATTCCATTGAGCAAAATGTAACCAGCGTTTGCTACAAGTCTGCTGTGCCGGGATAATGCGCACCACTCGGCCATAGCGCCATGCAAGGCCGATCGCCTGGAGCGATCCGCCGAGTAAAGGAAGCCCCCGGGGCGGAATGAATGTCTGTGATCAATTTCAACATCGCCCAATGGCGCGCCTGGGCCCCTGGGCTCGAAAGCGTGGGCGATTGGCAAAGCTGGAGCCGACAACCGGTCGTGCTCGACAGCAGCGATGCCGCCCCCGACGTTTCATTTCTCCCCGCGATGCAACGCCGACGTCTCGGCCGCATGGCGCGGATGGCCTTCAGTGTTGGCTGGCCATTGGCCGATGGCCGTGAACAGCTACCGTTGGTCTTTATTTCCCGCCATGGCGAAACCGCGCGAACCTTCGAGATTCTCATTGATCTGGCAGCCGAACAGCCCTTGTCGCCGACCCAGTTCAGCCTGTCGGTGCATAACTCGGTGATTGGTCTGTGGTCGATCATGCGCGGCGAAACCAGTGAAATGACCGCCCTCGCCGCTGCAGGCGATGGCCTCGAACACGGCATGCTAGAGGCCGCTGCGCTGCTCAATGAAGGCGCACCCGCGGTGCTGCTGGTGGTCACCGAAGAGCAGCCGCCCGAGGCCTATGCCACCTGGATTGACGACGTACCCTTCCCGTATGCCGTCGGCCTGTTGCTGACCCCGGGCAATGACTGGCAGCTGTCGCTGAGCAGCGCCGCTGGCGAATCACCCAAAGCCGACTGGCCCCATGCCCTGAATCTGCTGCGTATTCTGCTCAGTGAGCAGACCACCTGCCAACATGCCTGGAAGAACCGTGTATGGAACTGGCAACGCAACCAATAACCGGTAAAAGACGTGACGCCTATTACTGGCGCCTACTCGCCACCGCAGCAAGCTTTGCGCTGTTCGGCCTGGGCGGGTTATGCCTGCGACTGGTAGTTTTCCCGCTGCTCAGCTGCTTGCCGGGCGATGTTCAGGTGCATCGGCAACGGGCGCGGCGCACCCTGGGTCGATTGTTCTGGTTTTTTATCCGGTTCATGGCCCGCGCTGGCGTACTGACCTATGAGATCATCGGTGCGGAAAAACTCGGCCGTCCGGGACAGATGATCATCGCCAACCACCCGTCGCTGATCGATGTGGTGTTTCTGATCGGCCTGGTGCGCAACGCCAACTGCGTGGTCAAGCAAAGTCTCTGGCAGAATCCTTTCACTCGAGGTCCGCTGCGCTCCACCCAATACATCAGCAATGACGGTAGCATGGACATGCTCGATACCGCCGCGGATGCGCTTCGAAGCGGGCAGACGCTGATTATCTTCCCCGAGGGCACCCGCACCCGGCCGGGCCAGCCGCCGGCCTTTCATCGGGGCGCCGCGGCAATCGCCCTGCGTGGTGCGAAAGTTGTGACCCCGGTGATCATCAAAGTCAGCCCGACCACCCTGACCAAAGCCGAACCCTGGTATCGCATTCCACAACGCCGCGTGCACTTCAGTTTCCGTGTCGGCGCCGATATAGACCCACAGACCTTTGCAACGCAAGGCCCGATCCCCCAGGCCTCGCGCAAGCTCAACGATTATCTGCACCACTACTTTATCAAGGAGCTCGCCGAAGATGAGCGATCTACAGCACGACCTTCAGCATGAAATAAAACTGTTGATCATCGACGCCCTGGGCCTCGAGGACATCAGCGCACAAGACATCGGCGACGAGCAGATTCTTTTCGGTGAAGGTCTGGGTCTGGACTCGGTAGATGCTCTGGAACTTGGCCTGGCCATCCAGAAAAAGTACGGCATCAAGATCGACGCCGACGCCAAGGACACCCGCAACCACTTCACCAATGTGGCCAGCCTTGCGGCTTTCGTCACTGCAAAACAGGCAGCTTGAGACCGGACCATGCAAACTCGTGACGACATTTACAACACCCTGCGCGATGCCCTGGTCGAACTGTTCGAGCTGGAACCCGAACGCATCACTCCTGAGTCCAACCTGTATCAGGACCTGGAAATCGACAGCATCGACGCCGTTGACCTGATTGACCATATCAAGCGCCAGACCGGCAAGAAAATCGCTGCCGAAGAGTTCAAGTCCGTGCGCACTGTCAGTGACGTGGTCGATGCGGTCTATCGCCTGGTTCAACCGGCCGCATGAGCCGATTGATCGGCCTTGGCTTGCTGCTGGCAGGCCTGTTGTACCCCTTTGCGGTGTATTACGGCATGGAGCATTTCGCGCCGTGGCAGTTCGGTCTGCTGCTGGGCAGCCTGTGGCTGGCCCGCGCACTGACCGGCAAGCGGCGTCCCGGCAGTCTGTGGATGGCGGTCGCTGCGATTGCTTTTTGCCTGTTGCTGGCACTGCTCGATAGCCCGCTGCTACTGCGCTGGTACCCGGTGCTGATCAGCAGTTTCATGCTCGCGCTGTTTGGCCTGAGTTTGAAATACGGACCGCCGGTGGTCGAGCGTCTGGCGCGCTTGAGCGAGCCGGATCTGCCGGACAAGGCGATTCGCTATACCCGTCAGGTGACGATTGCCTGGTGTGTGTTTTTTCTCTGTAACGGTTTGCTCGCCGCCGCCCTGACCCTCTGGGCGCCGGTGAGTTGGTGGACGTTGTACAACGGCCTGATTTCCTACGGGTTGATGGGATTGCTGTTTGCCATTGAATGGCTATTACGACAACGCGTACGAGGCCGCGCATGAATTGGATAAAACTTGAGCACCTGCTGCTCAAGGCTCAGCCGGGGCGCGCCGTCACAGCGGGCCCCGCATTGAATCACGTTGAGCTCTGCGAGCAGGCGTTACGCCTCGCCGCCGGCCTGCAAGCCCACGGCGTGCAACACATTGCCGTGCATCTGGAAGACGCCGGTGAACTGGCGATAGCCTTGCTCGGCGCCTGGCGTGCCGGGGTCAGCGTGTTATTGCCCGCGGACCTGCAAGCCCAGACCCGTCAACGCTGGTCGAGCGAGGTCGATCTGTGGCTGACCGATCAGGCGGACGACGCAGCGCTCAGCGACCTGTTTCAAGCCCCGTTGCCCGCCGCCGAACTGGATCTTGACCCATGCTGTCTGAGCCTGTGCACGTCCGGCTCCAGCGGTGAGCCCAAGCGCATCGAAAAAAACCTTCGGCAACTGGCCAACGAAGTCCAAGCCCTGGAGCAGCTGTGGGGCGCCGATTTGGGCCAGGCCTGCATCATTGGTAGCGTCGCGACCCAGCATATTTATGGTTTGCTGTTCCGCGTGCTCTGGCCACTGTGTGCGGGACGCCCGTTCGTGCGTAAACAACTGCCATTCCCTGAGGACTTGCAACGCGCCAGCCGTGAACACCCGGCCTTCGCTTGGGTCGCCAGCCCGGCGTTGCTCAAGCGCATGGGTGAGAACCTCGACTGGCCGGCCTTGAGCGCTGTGCGACGGGTGTTTTCTTCCGGCGGCGCGTTGCCTGCCGAGGCCGCGCAGAGCTTGCGGCAACGCTTGCAGCAATGGCCCTCGGAAATTTTCGGCAGCTCGGAAACCGGCGGTATTGCCTGGCGTCAGGGCGACAGCCTCTGGCAGCCGTTCGCCGATGTACAGCTGAGCCAGGACAGTGACGGCGCGCTGCGCATTGCTTCGCCATACCTGCCCCCTGGTCACGTCGAACAGACCTTTGATGCTGCACGAATTAACGCCGATGGGCGCTTCGAGCTACTGGGTCGATTGGACCGTATCGTCAAACTGGAAGAAAAACGTATCTCGCTGCCAATGCTCGAACACGCGTTAATCAATCACGACTGGGTCGCTGAAGCGCGCCTCGGTGTGGTTCAGGAAAACCGTGCGTCCCTGGGTGCCCTGCTGGTGCTGAGCGAACAAGGCCTGCATGCCCTGCGCAATCAGGGTCGGCGCGCCCTGACCCAGGAACTGCGCCAACACCTCAGCCAGCATTGCGAGGCCCTGGCCCTGCCACGGCGTTGGCGCTTGTTACGGCAACTGCCGTTGAACGCCCAAGGCAAACTGCCGCAAGCCGAGGTCGAAGCCCTGCTACTGGCCCCACGCCCGAAGGCACCGCAAGTGTTGGAACAGGTCGAATCCCAGGGCGAGTGGAGCCTGGAACTGGCGGTCCCGCCGGACCTGGCCTACTTCAGTGGCCATTTCATGCAAACACCCGTGTTGCCGGGCGTGGTGCAAATCGATTGGGCGTTGAGCCTGGGTCAGCAGTTGCTGGCGTTGCCGGAGAAGTTTGCCGGGATGGAAGTACTGAAGTTTCAGCAACTGATGCGCCCCGGCGACCAGGTTCAACTGCATCTGCGGTTCGACCGCGAGCGCGGCAAGCTGTATTTCGCTTATCGCAACGACACTGCAACGTGCTCCAGTGGGCGGATATTGCTGGAGGCGGCACATGCATAACCCCTGCGCCATCATCCCGGTCTACAACCACGAAACCACCGTCCCTGCGGTGGTCGAGGCGCTGCTCGCCAATGGTCTGCCCTGCCTGTTGGTGGACGATGCCAGTAGCCCTGCCTGCTCAGCCGTGCTTGAACAGCTGGCCCGGCGTGAACAGGTTTTCCTGGTCAAATTCGCCGTCAACCAAGGCAAGGGCGCTGCAGTCATGGCCGGTTTTCGCGAAGCTTCACGCCTGGGCTTCAGTCACGCCCTGCAAGTGGACGCCGATGGTCAGCACGACCTGCACGACATCAAGACCTTCATCGAGGCTTCTCGCACCCATCCGCACGCACTGATTTGCGGATACCCGTTATACGACGCCAGCGTGCCGAAGGGCCGTTTATACGCGCGTTACCTGACTCACTTCTGGGTCTGGGTCAACACCCTGTCGTTTCAGATTATCGATTCCATGTGCGGATTTCGCATCTACCCATTGCCGCCGACCCTGGCACTCATCAACTCGGTGAAGATCGGCAAACGCATGGACTTCGACTCGGACATCATCGTGCGGCTGGCCTGGCGTAATCAGCCGATGCGTTGGCTGCAAACCAGGGTCCATTACCCGCAGGACGGTATCTCGCATTTCCGTCTGTTCCACGACAACGTACTGATTACGAGCATGCACACCCGGTTGTTCTTCGGCATGTTGTTGCGCGCGCCAATGATTCTTTGGCGACGGTGGCAGGCATGAGCATCAACGCCGACAAAGAGCATTGGGCCGAGCACAAGGAACGCGGCAGTTTCTGGCTGATGAAATTCATGGCGTTCGGCGTCAAAGTGCTGGGCCGTCGGGTGTTGAGTCCGGTGCTGCACGGTGTCGTTTTGTACTTTTTCCTGTTTGGTCGCGGCGCCCGGCAAAGCGCCTGGCAATACCAGCAACGCCTCGCCGACTGGAGTGGACGCAGCGAATTGCGCCCAACCCACTGGCGGGTGTTCGGCCAGTTCATGGCCTTCGCCGACTCCATGCTCGACAAACTCGACGTGTGGAACGGCAAACTGGGCATCGAGCAACTCGAAATCGTCGACCCGGCGCTGCTGCGCAAACAGTTGCGCGGTCAGCGCGGGCAGATGTTGGTGGGCGCTCATCTGGGCAACCTAGAGGTCTGTCGCGCCCTGGCCGAACTGGGCGAAAAAGTGACGATGAACGTGCTGGTGCACACCAAGCACGCCGAACGCTTCAACCGTCTGCTCGGCGAAGCCGGTGCGACCCATCTGCGGCTGATTCAGGTCAGCGAGCTGGACCCTGCAATCATGCTGCAACTCAACCAGCGACTGGATCGCGGCGAGTGGCTGGCGATTGCCGGCGATCGCGTGCCACTGCATGGCGGGCGCACTGTGCGAGTCGACTTCCTCGGTCATCCGGCAGCCTTTGCGCAAGGCCCCTGGCTGCTGGCCGGGCTGCTGAAATGCCCAGTCAATCTGTTGTTTTGTCTGAAGCACAATGGGCGCTATCGGGTGACCCTCGAACCCTTTGCCGAGGCTGTGGTCTGGAAGCGTAGCGACCGAGAACACGTGATCGCCGAATGGACTGCACACTACGCCGAACGCCTGGGGCAGTACTGTCTCGAAGCGCCCCAACAATGGTTCAATTTTTACCCTTACTGGAAGACCGATGACGACGCATCCGCTTGAGCCGGTAACCTTCGGCGAACTCCCATTGCGCATCGAAAACGTGCTGGCCTTGGCCAACCGTCAGGTGCCAACGCAGTTGCAAGGCGACCCTGAGTTTCGCCAGCGCATCGCCAAGGGCGCGCAGTTCCTCGACTCCTTGCTGGACAAGGAAGGCGTGATCTACGGCGTCACCACCGGCTATGGCGATTCCTGCGTGGTCGCGGTGCCGCTGCATCACGTCGAAGCGCTGCCCCGTCATCTGTACACCTTCCACGGCTGCGGGTTGGGCAAAATGCTCGATGCTCAGGCCACTCGTGCGGTACTGGCGGCGCGTTTGCAGTCGCTGTGCCAGGGCGTGTCCGGGGTTCGCGTGGAGCTGCTGGAACGCCTGCAAGCCTTCATCGACCAAGACATCCTGCCGCTGATCCCGGAAGAGGGCTCAGTGGGCGCCAGCGGGGACCTGACACCGCTGTCTTACGTGGCCGCGACCTTGTCCGGCGAGCGTGAAGTCATGTTCCGGGGTGAGCGTCGACAAGCCGCCGACGTACACCGCGAACTCGGTTGGACCCCGCTGGTGCTGCGCCCCAAAGAAGCCCTGGCGCTGATGAACGGCACCGCGGTGATGACCGGTCTGGCTTGTCTGGCTTACGCCCGCGCCGATTACCTGCTGCAACTGGCCACACGCATCACCGCGCTGAACGTGGTCGCGCTGCAAGGCAACCCGGAGCATTTCGACGAGCGGCTGTTCGCCACCAAACCGCACCCGGGGCAAATGCAGGTCGCCGCGTGGTTGCGCAAGGATCTGGCGATCGACGCGCCGACCGCACCGCTGCATCGCCTGCAAGATCGCTACTCACTGCGCTGCGCACCCCACGTGCTCGGCGTGTTGGCCGACAGCCTGAACTGGCTGCGCTCGTTCATTGAGATCGAACTCAACAGCGCCAACGACAACCCAATCATCGACGCCGAAGCTGAACGCGTGCTGCACGGCGGGCACTTCTACGGCGGGCACATCGCTTTCGCCATGGACAGTCTGAAAACCCTGGTGGCTAACGTCGCCGACCTGCTGGACCGGCAGCTCGCGCTGTTGGTAGACGTGCGTTACAACCACGGTCTGCCGAGCAACCTGTCCGGCGCCAGTGCCGAACGGGCGATGCTCAACCACGGCTTCAAAGCGGTGCAGATCGGCACTAGCGCCTGGACCGCCGAAGCGCTGAAAAACACCATGCCGGCCAGTGTGTTCTCGCGCTCCACCGAGTGCCATAACCAGGACAAAGTCAGCATGGGCACCATCGCCGCCCGCGATGCGATTCGCGTGCTGGAGCTGACCGAACAAGTTGCCGCCGCCACGTTGCTGGCCGCCAATCAAGGCGTCTGGCTGCGCAGCCAGGCAGAAGATGCTCGGCCTTTGCCGCCGGCTTTGGCCGAGATGCACGAAGAACTCGCCAAGGACTTCCCACCGGTCATCGAAGACCGCGCGCTGGAAGCCGAACTGCGTCTGTGCCTGCGACGCATCGCCGAACAACACTGGAGGCTGCATGCGTAGCAAGGGAGTGATTCATGCCGATACGGAAATCCTGGTGCCATTCTTCGACATCGACACGATGGATGTGGTCTGGCACGGCCATTACGTCAAGTACCTGGAAGTCGCTCGTTGCGCCTTGTTGGACAAGATCGGCCACAACTACATGCACATGAAAGCGTCCGGCTACGCGTGGCCGGTGATCGACCTGCAACTGCGCTACGTGCGCGGCGCCGTCTTCGGCCAGAAGCTCAACGTGCGCGCAAGCCTGGTGGAGTGGGAAAACCGGCTGAAGATCAGCTACCTGATCAGCGACCTTGAAAGCGCCGAGCGCCTGACCCGTGCCAGCTCGGTGCAGGTTGCGGTGAACCTCGCCAGCCGCGAAATGCAGCTGGCATCGCCGCAAGTGTTTATCGATGCCGTTGAGAAGGTGCTGCCATGAGCTTTTGGCTATTTACGCAGACCATGCGTAGCAGCTGCCGCCAGGCTGCGTCCGGCCGCGAAGCGGTCGTAAAACCTGCGTCCCGGATTCTGAACGGGAAATGGGGACGCCGGATTGCGACTGCTGCGCAGCCGGACGCAGGCTTCGCCAGCTGCTACGGGAGGTTGTTAAGCCTGCTTTTTTTGCTTGGCCTGTCCTCCTTGGCCAACGCCTTCGACCTGCAACAATTGAGCGATCAACTGGCCAAGCCCGAGGTCATCCACGGCAGTTTCATCCAGGAAAAACACCTGCGCGCGCTGCCGCAGCCGCTGACCAGTAAAGGCACCTTCGTGCTGGCCAAAGATCACGGCTTGCTCTGGCTGCTCAAGACCCCGCTGCAACAGGACTACCGCATCAGCACCAAAGGCATCGCCCGCCGCGACGGCAACGGCTGGCAAATGCTCCCGAACAAGAGCGCCGGTGCCGAGCAGAACCGTATATTCCTCGCCGTGCTGCAGGGCGACAGCAGTGGCCTGCAACGGGACTTCGACCTGCAACTGCAAGGCGACGCCCAGCAATGGAAGCTGACCCTGACCCCGCGCTCCATGCTGCTCAAGCAAGTCTTCACCCAGATCAACATCGACGGCGGCACGCTGGTGCAACGTATCGAACTGCTGGAAACCCAGGGCGACAGCACCGTATTGCGCATGCAGGACACCACCAGCACCAAACCTCTAAGCGATCCGGAGCAACATGACTTTGCCGAGTGAACGCTGGCTGCCCCGACTTTTCCTGATTCTGCTGGTGGCCGTATTGGCGCTGGCCGGCTGGCAATGGCGCGGCGCTGCACCGCTGTCTGCCAACCTGATGGAACTGGTGCCGGGCACCGCGCCAGATGCGCTGGAATTGCGCGCTGAACAACGCATGCAGGAGCCACTGAACCGCGAAATGCTGGTATTGGTCGGCCACGCTGATCGCCAGCAGGCCATCGCCATGGCCGAGCAACTTGGCGATCAATGGAAGGCCAGCGGTTTGTTCGAGAAGGTTCAGTGGAACCTGCAAGCGGACTTGCCCGCGCTGCGTACACAGTTGCTGCAAGGGCGGCTGGCGATGCTCTCGGCGGCGGATCGGCAACAGCTGATTGAGCAACCACAGGCGTTTATCCAGCAACGGGTACAAGCGCTGTTCGACCCCTTTACCGGCTTCAGTCTGGTGTCAAGCCAGGACGACTGGCTAGGTCTGACCGGGCGCATTCAAAACAGCCAGCCGCAGCGTGGCGCGGTGCAGCTGGACATTGGCAGTGGCGCGTTGATCGCTGATGCCGATGGCAAGAGTTGGGTGCTGCTGAGGGCTCGCACGCAAGGCAACGCCTTTGATATGCACTTGCCGCTGCAAGTCGCCGAGCTGCTCAAGCGGAGCCGCGAACAAGCAAGTAAGGCCAACGTGCAATTACTCGCCGCCAGCGGCCTGCTGTATGCAGCCAACGGTCAGCAACAGGCAACACGCGAGATCACCTGGGTCGGCGGCGGTGCCACCGTCGGCATTCTGTTACTGCTGCTGTTAGCCTTCCGCCGCTTTCGCGTGCTGCTGGCCTTCATTCCGGTGCTGGTGGGCATGCTGTTTGGCGCGGTGGCTTGCGTGGCGCTGTTCGGCCATATGCATGTGATAACGCTGGTATTGGGGTCGAGCCTGATCGGCGTGGCGGTGGATTACCCGCTGCATTACCTGTCCAAAAGCTGGAGTCTGAAACCCTGGCGCAGCTGGCCGGCGTTGCGCCTGACCCTGCCAGGGCTGACCCTGAGCCTGGCCACCAGTTGCATCGGTTACCTGGCGTTGGCCTGGACGCCGTTCCCGGCGCTGACCCAAATTGCAGTGTTTTCCGCTGCCGGTTTGCTCGGCGCTTATTTGTCTGCCGTGTGCTTGCTGCCGGCAATGCTCAAGGGCACCGATCTGCGCCCGGCGCAGTGGCCGCTGCACCTCGCACAATGTTTAGTGAGCGTGCGCGAAGCGCTGCTGCGTCGGGTTCGCAGCCCGATACTGCTGGGGTTGTTGCTGCTGTTTTGTGCTGGCGGTCTGTGGCAACTCACCACCAAAAACGATATCCGCCAGTGGATCAGTACACCGCCACAACTGATGGACGAAGCTCAGACGATTGCGCGGATCACCGGCTATCAACCTACCAGTCAGTTCTTCCTGGTGCGCGCTGCCGATCAGCAACAACTGCTTGAGCGTTCGACCACCCTGAGCCAGCGCCTGGATCAACTGGTTAACCTGGAAAAGCTCCAGGGCTACCTGTCGCTGAATCAACTGGTTAGCCCGCCCAGCGAACAACAACGGGTTCGCGAGGCACTGAGCAAACTGCCGCCGTTCTGGCAGCCGCTGCTCGACCTCGGCGTACCCGCCAGCGCGCTGCACACCGAGCTGACGCAATTGCAGGCGCTCCCTATCCAAGACATCGACGCTGCCCTGAGCGGACCGCTGGCCGAGCCGTGGCGCCCGCTGTGGCTGGGCGCTACCAGCGATGGCGTGGCCGGGATGGTCAGCCTGCAAGGGTTGAATAACCCAGAGTTGCTGCGGGTTCAGGCGCTGGATTTGCCTGGTGTGCAGCTGGTTGATCGATTGGGAGACTTGAACAAGGTTTTCGCCGCGACCCAAATCAGCGCCGCTGAATTGAAGTTGATGTCGTGCATCCTGATCGTACTGCTGCTGATCCTGCCGTTTGGCTTCGGTGGGGCGCTGCGGATCGTCGCACTGCCGCTGCTGGCGGCGTTGTGCAGCCTGGCCAGCCTCGGTTGGCTCGGGCAGCCGTTGACGCTATTCAGCCTGTTCGGCCTGCTGCTGGTGACGGCCATCAGCGTCGACTACGCAATCCTTATGCGTGAGCAAATTGGCGGCGCGGCGGTGAGCCTGCTCGGCACCCTGCTGGCGGCCGCGACCACTTGGCTGTCGTTCGGCCTGCTGGCGATTTCCAGCACGCCGGCGGTGAGCAACTTTGGCTTGTCCGTGAGCCTGGGTCTTGCGTTCAGCTTCATCCTCGCACCTTGGGCCCGGCATCATGCCCATGCTGCAAACGTCGTGGAGTCGGCAGCGTGATGGTCGCGCTATTCTGGCTGCTGGCCCTGGCGCTGTTCGCCGTGGCGACCCGTGTGGGGCGTCACTTCGGGCTGATCCCGATCGTCAGCCAGTTACTGCTGGCGACTTTTGGCCTGCCGCTGTTGATGCTGCTGTGGATCGAGCCGCATTGGCAGCTGAGCGGTGCCGAACTGGTATCGCCGGGCTGGCTGAAAAACCTCTACAGCCTGAGCTTTGCGCTGCTGCTGGGGCACATTTTGAGCGATGTGATTGATCTACAGCTGGACCGCCAGAGCCTGAAAATCGCCCTGCCAAGCTTCTGCATTCCGTTCGCCGTCGGGCTGGCCACTGCTTTCTGGCTGTTGCCGAGCCAGCCGTGGCTGAGTTCACTGGCGGTGGGGTTGCTGTTCGCGATCACCGCGATTCCGGTGCTCTATCTGTACCTGCACCACATCAACTATCCGCCTGCGGCAACCCGTCGACTGGTGCAGACCGCAATACTCATCGACCTGACGTGCTGGAGCCTGTTCGCCATTGCTCAAGGCAGCCTGCACCTGAGTAGCCTGCTGCTGCCGCTGGCCGGCGCCTGCGTGCCGTTGCTGCTGTGCGCACTCGGTTTGCGTCGGCCGTTGCTCCACAGCCTGGGCTTCTTCGGGCTGCTGGTGGTCGCCGAACACTACAAGCTCAATGCGCTGATTTTCGGCATTGGCTATCTGCTGTGCATGGCCGTCCTCAAGCTACCGTTGGTGTTGCCGTTAAAGGCCGCCTGGATGAGCCGTTTACAGACCACTATCGCGATCCCGCTGATCCTGACCTTCGGCATCGTGCAGATCAACGTACACAGCGCCATGGACAGCCTAAGCTGGGTCCAGCTGGGAGCGTTGCTGGTCTTGCCGATCCTCAGCAAACTGCTGGGCAACTGGCTCGGCCTGGGCTGGGCCGGCACCTCGTTTGTCGGCGCCAGCCGCTGGCGGGAAAGCCTTCTGCTGAACATTCGCGGGTTGAGCGAGATCGTCTTTCTCAACCTGCTGTTGCAACAACAATTGATCAGCCCGGCGCTGTACTTCGCGCTGATGCTGATGGGCTTGATCGCAACCTTGCTACCGGCACTCGCCGGTATCCGTCGTATTCCTTCACACGTTGCCGTCCCGGCAAGGAGCCCCCGTGCCAATAGTTGAAATGGAAACTCGTCAGGTTGTGGTGATTGGCGCCGGCCCATCCGGTGCAATCGCGGCCGCGCTGCTCAAGCGTAAAGGCCACGACGTGCTGATTATCGAGCGCCAGCATTTTCCACGGTTTTCCATCGGTGAAAGCCTGCTGTCCCACTGCCTGGATTTCGTCGAAGAAGCCGGCATGCTCGACGCCGTAAAGGCCGCCGGTTTCCAGTTGAAAAACGGTGCGGCCTTCGCGTGGGGCGAGCGCTACAGCGCCTTCGATTTCGGTGACACCTTCAGCAACGGCAAGCCGACCACCTTCCAGGTCCAGCGCGCCGACTTCGACAAACTGCTGGCCGATCAGGCCCAATTGCAAGGCGTAGAGATCCGCTACGGCGAAGAGATCATCGGCGTCGATTTCGACCTGCCGAAACCGCAACTGAGCGCCCGTCGCGAAGACGGTAGCGAGTACCGTGTCGAGGCTGACTTCGTGCTCGACGCCAGTGGTTATGGCCGCGTTTTGCCGCGCCTGCTGGACCTTGAGGCACCGTCGAACTTCCCGGTGCGTCAGGCGGTGTTCACCCATGTTGAAGACCATATCGACAGCCCGCATTTCGAGCGGGAGAAAATCCTCATCACCACTCACCCGACCCATCGCGATATCTGGTTCTGGACCATCCCGTTCAGCAACGGTCGCTGCTCAGTGGGCGTGGTCGCCGCAAAAGAGCATTTTGAAGGACGCACTGGCGATCTGGATGAGTGCCTGCGCGGCTTTATCGCTGAAACCCCGAGCCTTTCAGGTGTGCTGGAAAACGCCGTATGGGACACCCCGGCGCGAAGCATCGGCGGTTACTCGGCCAACGTTAAAACCCTGCACGGGCCGGGCTTCGCCTTGCTCGGCAATGCCGCGGAATTCCTCGACCCGGTGTTCTCCTCCGGCGTGACCATCGCCATGCGTTCGGCGAGCATGGCCGCCGGCGTGCTGCATCGCCAACTGCAAGGTGAGCGTGTCGACTGGCAGAACGAGTTCGCCACTCCCTTGAAGCGTGGCGTCGACACCTTCCGCTGCTACGTCGAAGGCTGGTACGCCGGGACTTTCCAGGATGTGATTTTCCATTCCGGCAGTTCGTCGGAGATTCGCCGCATGATCAGTTCGATCCTCGCCGGCTATGCCTGGGATGAGCGTAACCCGTTCGTCAGCGAGCCCAAGCGGCGCCTGCGGATGTTGTCTGAAATCTGCGCGAGTGATGCCCTATGAGCTATTTAAGCGACAGCTACGTCGAAGAAACCCGCTTCGGCCTCTGGTTCCTGCGCAGCCACACCTGGCAGCACCGTGTACTGCGGGTGGCGATCAACGATCTGCGCAAACTGTTCAGCGATGAGTTGCCGAGCAACCCAGTGCTGCTGGATGCCGGTTGCGGCCAGGGCAAGTCGTTCCAGTACTTGCATCAGGTGTTTGCGCCGCAACGCCTGATCGGTCTGGACGCCGACCCTCACAGTCTGAGCTTTAGCAGCGAGGAAGCCCGTCGCCAGAACATCAACGTCGAGCTGATTGGCAGCGACTGTGCGGCCCTCGATGTGCCGGACGCCAGCGTCGATCTGCTGTTCTGCCACCAGACCTTTCATCACTTGGTGGAGCAAGAGCAAGCCCTCGCCGAGTTCTATCGAGTGCTCAAGCCGGGCGGTTACCTGTTGTTCGCCGAGTCCACCGAGGCCTATATCGACACTTGGGTGATCCGCTGGTTGTTCCGCCATCCAATGCAGGTGCAGAAGAGCGCCGAACAGTACCTGGAAATGATCCGCAATCAAGGTTTTGAATTCGGCCCGCAAAACGTGTCTTACCCTTATCTGTGGTGGAGCCGTGCGAAGGATTTCGGCCTGCTGGAACTCTTGGGTCTGCGCCGTCCGAAACCCTTCGGCCAACGTGAAGAGACGCTGGTCAACGTGGTCGCGCGCAAACCCCTTGAAGGTAAAATCTGATGATCCGCGCTCTGCTCTTGAGCTGTGTTCTGCTGCTGAGCGCTTGCGCCAGCCAGGCGCCGTTGCCCGAGAGAAACCCGACCTTGCCGTTGCCACTGCAATTGCACATTGAACGCCAGCAAGCCGAGCAACGTCAGGACTGGTTGCTGGTGATCCAGCGTGAAGGACAAAGCATCCGCTGGTCGATGATGGATCCGCTGGGAATCCCCCAGGCCCGTCAGCGACTGATTGACGGCGCGTGGCAGGCCGACGGTTTGTTGCCGCCGAATCCGGAAGCCCGCGAGCTGTTCGCCGCGCTGTTGTTTGCCTTGACGCCTGAGGGTGAACTGCTTGGCAATTATCCAACGGCGCAGCAACAAGGTTTGCAGCGCGCCATCGGCCCACGTTGGAGAATTCGCTATCAACAGCCTTTGGACTTTGAGTTGAACCTGCCTCAAGGCCTGCACTATCACATCACCCCGTTGACCGCCGAGACTGCACCATGACGGCTTATTTAAATGCCCTTGGGCTGATCTGCGGCTTAGGCCGCAACAAGCACGAAGTCGCGCGCAACCTGTTTGCCGGTGACTGCTCGGGCATGCGCATCGAAGCCGGCTGGGTGCCTGATCGTGCGTTGCCGGTGGCGGCCGTACAGGGCGAACTGACGACCATTCCCGCCGAACTGGTCCAGCACAGCAGCCGCAATAACCAGCTGTTGCTGGAGGCCACGCTACAAATTCGCGATGACATTGATCAAGCGATTCAGACCTATGGCCGTGATCGCATCGGTATCGTCCTCGGCACCAGCACTTCGGGCATTGATGAGGCCAGTCACGGCATTGCCAACTACTTACGCGACGGGCAGTTCCCCGCCGACTATGACTATCAGCAACAGGAACTCAGCGCCCCAGCGAACTTCCTCGCGGACTGGCTGCAACTGAGCGGCCCGGCCTATGTGATCTCCACGGCGTGCACCTCTAGCGCCCGGGCCTTGATGAGTGCTCAGCGGCTGTTGGACCTGGGACTGTGCGATGCGGTGCTGTGCGGCGGTGTCGACACGTTGTGCAAGCTGACCCTCAATGGTTTCTCGGCGCTGGAAGCCGTCTCCGAGCAACGCTGCAACCCGTTTTCGGTCAATCGCAACGGCATTAATATTGGCGAAGCGGCGGCGCTGTTCCTGATGAGCAAAAGCGCCAACGGTCGCCAGCCGATTGCCTTGCTCGGTGGTGGCGCCAGCTCCGATGCCCACCATATTTCCGCGCCTGAACCGAGCGGTCGCGGCGCGCTGCAAGCCATGGCCAAAGCCTTGAGCTGCGCACACTTGGAGCCCGAACAAATCGGTTATCTGAACCTGCACGGCACCGCGACGCAACACAACGACGCCATGGAAAGTCTGGCGGTCGCAACACTGTTCCCGAGCGGCGTGCTCTGCTCATCAACCAAACCTATGAGCGGCCACACCCTCGGCGCGGCCGGGGCGCTGGAAGCCGCCTTCTGCTGGCTGAGTCTGGCCGCTGACAACAGCGAACACGCCTTGCCACCGCATGTCTGGGACGGCCAGGCCGATCCCCGGCTACCGGCGCTGAGCTGGGTGACGGCCGCTGATCGCCTTGACCAAACCGCACCGCGCTGCCTGATGAGCAACTCGTTTGCCTTCGGTGGCAACAACGTCAGCCTGATTATCGGAGACGCCCCATGATTGACTGGCCGCTCGCCGAGCTGATTCCCCACTCGGGCGATATGATCCTGATCGATCAGGTCCTGTCGTTCGATGAAGAGCAAATCCACACCCGCCTTACCGTCAAACCCGGTGGCATCTACAACCAGACAGACGGCAGCCTGCCAGCCTGGGTTGGCGTTGAGATAATGGCGCAGACCGTCGCCGCCTATGCCGGTTGTCGCGCACGCGTGTTAGGCAATGCCGTCGAGTTGGGATTTCTGCTCGGTACGCGTAAATTTGTATGCAATGTGGAACACTTTCCTGTCGGAACCGAACTGACCATCCACGCACTGCGCTCGCTGGAAGCAGACAACGGCATGGGCGTATTCGAATGCCACATCAACGGACCCGGTATCCATGCCACCGCGCGCCTGAATGTGTTCTGCCCGCCTCAGTCGGCTCACTATCTTCATGAATCCCCTGCCACTTCAACAGGAACCCAGTCATGACTGAATCCGTACTGGTCACCGGCTCCAGCCGCGGTATCGGCCGCGCCATTGCTTTGCGTCTGGCCCAGGCTGGCTACGATTTGGTGCTGCATTGCCGCAGCGGCCGCAGCGACGCCCAAGCGGTTCAGGCCGAAGTCGAGGCGCTGGGTCGCAGCGCGCGCATCCTGCAATTCGACGTGTCCGATCGCGCCAGCTGCAAAGCGATTCTTGAGGCCGACGTTGACACCCATGGCGCCTATTACGGCGTGGTACTGAACGCTGGCCTGACCCGCGACGGTGCCTTCCCGGCGCTGAGCGAGGAAGACTGGGATGTGGTGATGCGCACCAACCTCGACGGTTTCTACAATGTGCTGCACCCGGTGATGATGCCGATGATCCGCCGTCGCGCCGCCGGGCGAATTGTCTGCATCACCTCCGTTTCGGGGCTGATCGGCAATCGCGGGCAGGTCAACTACAGCGCGTCCAAGGCTGGATTGATCGGTGCCGCCAAGGCCCTGGCCATCGAACTGGGCAAGCGCAAAATCACCGTCAACTGCGTGGCACCGGGCTTGATCGACACCGCGATGCTCGACGAGAACGTACCCGTCGAAGAACTGATGAAAATGATCCCCGCACAACGCATGGGCACTCCGGAAGAAGTCGCCAGTGCGGTGAACTTTCTGATGTCTGCCGAAGCGTCCTATATCACCCGGCAGGTTCTGGCTGTCAACGGAGGCCTGTGCTGATGAAGCGCGTCGTCGTCACCGGCATGGCCGGTATCACCTCATTGGGCAGCGATTGGGAAACCATCGCCGCCAACTTCCGCGCCAACCGCAGCGGCATTCGGCGCATGGATGAGTGGGACCGTTTTACTGAACTGAACACCCGACTGGCCGGGCCGATCGATGACTTCAAGGTGCCCGCCCATTGGACTCGCAAGCAATTGCGCAGCATGGGCCGGGTTTCGCGCCTGGCGGTCGCCGCGGCTGAGCGAGCCCTGGCCGATGCCGGACTGCTGGGCGATGAATCGATCAAGGACGGCCGCATGGGCGTGTCCTGCGGCTCCTCCACCGGCAGCACCGACGAGATCAAAGCCTTCAGCAAGATGCTGCTGAACTCGGTCGCAGAAGGTCTGAACGCCAACTCTTACGTGCGCATGATGCCGCACACCACCGCAGCCAATATCAGCATCTTCTTCGGCCTGACCGGCCGGTTGATCCCCACGTCCAGCGCCTGCACCAGCGGCAGCCAGGGCATCGGTTATGCCTATGAATCCATCAAGTTCGGCCGCCTGCCGCTGATGCTCGCCGGCGGCGCCGAAGAGCTGTGCCCGACCGAAGCCATGGTCTTCGACGCGCTTTACGCCACCAGCCTGAAAAACGATGCGCCACAGACCAGCCCGCGCCCTTACGACAGCGCCCGTGATGGTTTGGTGATCGGTGAAGGCGGCGGCATGCTGGTGCTCGAAGAACTGGAGCACGCACTCGCTCGGGGCGCGCATATCCACGCAGAAATTGTCGGTTTCGGCAGCAACGCCGACGGCCAGCACGCGACCCGTCCGGAACAAATAACCATGCGCCGGGCCATGGAGCTGGCGCTGGAAGATGCCGGGATTACGCCTGCCGATATTGGCTACGTCAATGGTCACGGCACCGCCACCGAGCAGGGCGACATCGCCGAAACCCTGGCCACCAACAGCCTGTTCGGCAGCCGCATGCCCATCAGCTCGCAAAAGAGCTTCCTGGGCCACACCCTCGGCGCCTGTGGTGCGCTGGAGTCGTGGTTCAGCATCGAAATGATGAACCGCGACCTCTACGTGCACACCTTCAACCTCGATGACATCGACCCGCGTTGCGGCGAACTGGACTACCTGCGCGGCGAATTCCGGCAGATGAGCAACCAGTACGTGATGAACAACAACTTTGCTTTTGGTGGGGTTAATACTTCGCTGATCTTTCGGCGTTGGCAATAACTGACAATTGTGTCGTCTGAGATGACGCTATCGCGAGCAAGCTCGCTCCCATATGGTCATGCGCTGTACCTGTTGGAGCGGGCTTGCCCGCGAATGGTCTTGAGTTGTACTCGACCATATTCATTACAGCCAACGTTGCGCACACTCCATATAAATACAAAGTGGACTCTGACTTACTCAGTATTGAGTCAGAGCCCCCCAAAATTACTGCGCGATAGTGCTTACCGTGTAACAAACTGTATTTGTTCGGACGCATTTAAATGAGCGCCTATCGCACAGGACGCTGCTCCCAGACTTCAAAACTCGATGCGCACATCACCCTTCGGCACACTGCAGCACGACAGGATGTAACCCTCGGCTTCATCTTCTTCAGTAGTGCCATCGTTGTGCTCCATGTCGACTTCCCCGCCCAGCTTCATCACTTTGCAGGTGCCGCAGATCCCCATGCCGCAAGCTTTCGGAATCAGCAGTCCAAGCTTGGCCGCAGCGGCGTGAACGGTTTCTCCCGGTGCGACGCGAATGCCTTTGCCGGAGGCGGTGAATTCCACCTGGTGCAGGTCGGCGACATCGATTTGCGGGGCGTCAGCCGCTTGTTCGGCTTGTTCCACGGCGTCGGCGCGCTTCCACCGAACTCACCCCATTACTCTATTTTCGGAATTGACCTACATAAATGCTCGAAATCCTTGTCGTAGACTGCGCGCCCTGACTACAAGGAGTGGTATGTATGGCTAATCATGGTTACATGACCATCACCGGCAAGGCTCAAGGACTGATTTCAGCGGGTTGTTCAACCCAGGATTCTATTGGCAATAAGTTTCAGGCAGCGCACACGGATGAGATCATGGTGCTGTCTTACAGTCACGACATGGCCAATATCGGGAATATTAATAAGTCGACGCACAGCCCGATCATCATCACGAAAAGCGTTGATAAATCATCACCGCTACTCGCTCAAGCGCTCTCGAACAGAGAAGAAATAAACTGCACGATCAATTTCTACCAAATAACGTCCGCAGGTGGGCAGGAAAAGTTTTATTCAGTGTCGATCAAGGGTGGGGTTATTACTGAACTGACGCTTGAAATGCCTCATGTGATTTATCAAAGCGACGCGGAGCCCCAAGAACAGTTAGCCATTCGTTACCGCGACATTACCTGGACCCACCACATAGCAAAAACCTCCGGTTACAGCTCATGGGGTGAAGAGGGATGAACCCAAACCGTTATGACCTCTGGGACGTCAACAGCGCTGCTGGCAAACTGGCCGGACAAGCCCACACTATCAGCGTTCGCCATCTTACCCACGGTACAGCGCGTGAGCAGTTCAATTGGGAAGTCGCCTATTACGCAAGGCGGATTGCCGATGATGTCGCCCAAGGCCATAAAACCCCGGAACAAG